>NZ_QTQJ01000009.1:0-261925 GCF_003853795.1 Burkholderia sp. Bp8991
AGCGCGCGCACGGCCGGGAAGGTCTTGCTGATGCCGCGCATCTCGAGCAGCGGCCGGGGGGACTCAGAACGCGACATGGTTGACCTCCTGCGATTCGGTGCGGGCGCCCTTGAGGATGCCGGCCCGTGGAGAGAAGTTGAAGAACATCGGCAGTGTCGCGGCGCCGATCGCGCCGGCGTCAGCGCCGAACGTGCCGCGCACGAGCGTCGGCGTGCCGCGCGCTTCCGGCGCGGTGGCGACGAGCGCCGCGCGCAGGCGGGTCGTCACCGCATCGAGCAGGCCGGCGTCGGTATCGGCGTCGAGTACGACCACCGGCGCATCGACGACGCACAGCACCGCACGCAATGCCGGCGCGAGCGCGTCGACACAGTCGTCGATCCATTCGTCGACCGCCGGCAGGCCACGCGCGATACAGGCCTCGAGATCGGCGCGGTTCTCGACCGTCTCGCCGTGATGGCGCAGGTGGCGCACGAGCGCGTGCAGCGACGCGCGGGCGAGCAGGATGTCCCACGGGCCGCGGGGCGGCGGCGCGGACGCCAGCCGGCTCGGTGGCACGGGAATCACGGCGATGTCGCCGGCATTGCCGGTCACGCCGCGCAGGCAGTCGCCGTCGATCGCGATGCCGCCGCCGATCGCGGGACCGATGAACAGGTAGACGAAATCGTCGCACTGCCGGCCGTACCCGTAGAACAGTTCGGCGATCGCGGCCGCGTTGCCGTCGTTTTCGCCGAACACGGGCAGCGACAGCGTGCGCCCGAGGTCGCTCGCGAAGTCGACGTCTTCCCACGCGCGGAACGTGTCGGGCGCGAGGCCGAGTTCGCGCATCCACGCGCCGAGATTGTACGGCTGGGCGACGCCGACGCCGGTCAGGCGCGCGCGCTCATGCGTGGGGAGCAGATCCTGCATCGCATCGATGTCGCGCCGCACGATGTCGAGCACGTCGGCGGGCGGGGGGAGCAGGCAGTCGTGGGAGCGGCGGCCGAGCACGTCGCCCGCGAAATTGACGAGCGCCGTCTCGATGCGCATCCGGTCGAGGTGGACGCCGATGCCGAACGCGCCGCGCGGATCGAGGCGGATCAGCGACGCCGGCTGGCCGCGCTGGCCCTCGGTGCGGCCGGCGGATTCGATCAGCTTCGCGTCGGCGAGCGACGCGATGATGCCGCCGACAGCCGCGCTCGTCATGTTCGCGAGACGCGCGAGGTCGGCCTTCGACGCGCTGCCCACGCGGCGCAGCGTCTTCAGCAGCAGGCGCTCGTTGTAACGGCGCACGTTGGCCGAATTGCTGCCCTGGCCGAAGTGCGGGCTTCGCATGGCGTCTCCTTCCATGTTGCGTCGAACATCGACGCATTAAATAAATCATGTTGATTTATTTAACCGCGTGAGCGCTGGCATGTCAGCCTAGGGAAATCCCGGTTTTGTTCCGGGATGAAGGCGGGGCCCGGGTTGCCGGGGCGGGCGGCCGCCGCGTCGTGCAGCGGGACCGGCGATGTCGAATTCGCGCGATGGATCGCGGCCGGCGCGCACGCTCGACGGACCGCCGGCCGGACTGACTCGCCGCGCAGGCCGGGGCGATTTGTCCTGATGCGCAGGTGGCGAAGGAAGGATGGCGCGTCATGCGCGTCACCGGCGACGGTATTGGGCGCGGCGTGAACCTGGTATCGATTCGGCGCCGGAAATGAAAAAAGGCCGGCTAAAAGCCGGCCTTTTTGGAAAACAGATGGTGCCCAGGAGAGGACTCGGTCACACGAGCGCGACCCCGGCTGCGCTTGCAAGCGCAGCCTTTCGAGTCCTCGCGCAAAGCGCGCAGGCGCTTTGCTTCCTGGGCCTGAAAAAGAAAAAGGCCGGCAGAAGCCGACCTTTTTTAAATAAGTGGTGCCCAGGAGAGGACTCGAACCTCCACGATGTTGCCACCGCTAGGACCTGAACCTAGTGCGTCTACCAATTCCGCCACCTGGGCACGTTTCGCTTGCTGCGATGCGAAGACCGCTATTCTAGCGCGTCTGAAGGATCTGTCAACAGAATTTGAGGTTACGAACGAAAATAATTTGCCGGCCTGCTTGCGATGCGAGAGGGGAGCGTGCGCGGAAACGATCGGAGTGTTCGTCGATGCGTCGTGATGGTCAGGTGCGACCATCGTGCCACGGCGAGCGTATCGATTCGGCGCCGGAAATAAAAAAAGGCCGGCTGAAAGCCGACCTTTTTAGAAAACAGATGGTGCCCAGGAGAGGACTCGGTCACACGAGCGCGACCCCGGCTGCGCTTGCAAGCGCAGCCTTTCGAGTCCTCGCGCAAAGCGCGCAGGCGCTTTGCTTCCTGGGCCTGAAAAAGAAAAAGGCCGGCAGAAGCCGACCTTTTTTAAATAAGTGGTGCCCAGGAGAGGACTCGAACCTCCACGATGTTGCCACCGCTAGGACCTGAACCTAGTGCGTCTACCAATTCCGCCACCTGGGCACGTTTCGCTTGCTGCGATGCGAAGACCGCTATTCTAGCGTGTCTGGAGCATCTGTCAACACAATTTTTCGATGGCGATCAAAATTATCGCGCGTTGCAGGTTCCGGGCATCAGGCGCCGATCGGCTCAGCACGCTTTGCCGCGAAATTCCAGCGCAGCGCTTCACCCGTGTCGACGCGGGCGGGCAGCAAACCGGCCGCGAGGAACGTATCGGCGATCTTCTGCTGCTCACCGAAGTTCTGCGTGGCCACGGTGCGCACGAGATAGCTGCGTCGTGCGTTCGCGCGCTCGATCGTCTTCGCGTCGAGTCCCCAGATCGGGGCGAGGGTATTGGCGGCCTCCTGCTGATGTTCGCGCAGCCAGGTGCCGGCTTGCGACAACTGGTCGAACACGATCTGGATGACGTCGGGGCGCGCGGCGGCAAAGCTGCTCGACGCCAGGTAATAGCGTTGGTACGACGCAAGCCCGTCGCCGTCGGCCAGAATCCGCACGTCGGGACTCGCGTCGACCGATGCGACATACGGATCCCACGTGATCCATGCATCGACGCTGCCGCGCTCGAACGCCGCGCGGCCGTCGGCCGGCGTCAGGTAGTGGATTGCGGCGTCGGCGGGGGTGAGCTTTGCGCGTGCGAGTGCGGCAAGCAGCAGGTAGTGGCTGCCGGCTGCTTTCGTGACGGCGATGCGCTTGCCCTTGAGATCGGCGAGCGTGCGCAGCGCGCTGTCGCGCTTGACGATGATGGCCTGCGCTTTCGGTGACGGCGCTTCCTGCGCGACGTATACGAAGCGCGCATGCGCGGCCTGTGCGAAGACGGGAACGGTGTCGGCCACGTCGGCACTGAAATCGACCGCACCGACGTTGAGCGCTTCGGTCAGCGGCAAGCCGCTCGCGAATTCATGCCACGACACGCGCAGGCCGAGCGGCGCAAGCGACTGCTCCAGCGTGCCGCGCGTCTTGAGCAGCGTAATGAGCGTCGACGATTTCTGGTATGCGGCGGCCATGGAAGAGCCGTGGTCTGGATAGGAAGACGGTCGAGGATGCCATGCAGGGCTCGGTACCGCCTGAAGTTGACCAGGCGCTGGTAATCAGTGCGCATGTGACCAAGATCCTCAGCGAGGGTACGCGTGGCAATCCGCGGCAGATCAAGCGCTTTCTGAACTCCCTGATGCTCCGTCATGCCATCGCCGACGAGCGAGGGTTTGGCAGCGAGATTCAGCGGCCGATCTTGGCGAAGATCATGCTCGCCGAGCGCTTCTATCCCGACTTCTACGAGCAGATCGCTCGTCTGACTGCCGCGCATCCAGATGGAAAGCCCGAGGCACTTGTCCAATTCGAGGCGCGAGTGCGCGCGGCGGCAGAGGCGGAGAAAGCGGATAGCGATGAGGACTCTCGGCTTGGCCGCCTAGGATCTGTAGGGCTGTCAGTGCCATCTGAGTACATCTCCTTACATCGAACTTTCAATGTACTCAAAAATGTACTCGTTTGCAGCTGGCTTAGGGTGGAACTCAAAAGACGTCAGAAGACAAAAAAGCCCGCAGTGGCGGGCTTTTCCGAGGATCAGAAGACTTTGTTGGAAGTCTCTGGAAGTGTAAGTGGTGCCCAGGAGAGGACTCGAACCTCCACGATGTTGCCACCGCTAGGACCTGAACCTAGTGCGTCTACCAATTCCGCCACCTGGGCACGTTTTGCAGTAGCTGCTTGCTGCAAAGAAGCGAAATTATAGCGCCCCAATTAATCGTGTCAACACTTTTTTGCGATGCACCGCAAACCGGTCGCCGCGGCGCCTGCACGCGGCATTCGCGTCATTTGGCGACACAGGCGGGTGATAGAATGATCCGCCGCCGTCACTATAGAACTGTCTGACGGACACTTCTATGTTGATGCCGTGCACCATCAGTCAACGCAACGAGAACAATCATCGACAAACCCTTGAGCAAATATCCGTACCCCATTCCGAGCCGTGAAGAAATTCTCGGCGTGCTGCGTACGAGCGACGCGCCGCTGGCAGCCAACGACATCGCCGAAGCGCTGTCGATCAAGCGTCAGGAACGCGAGGGGTTCTTCCGGCGTGTCGCCGCGATGGAACGCGACGGCCAGATCCGCTTCGACAAGCGCGGCCACTACCAGCTCACCCATCCGTCGAACTTCGTTGCCGGCCGCGTGCAGGGCCATCGCGACGGCTACGGGTTCGTGATCCGCGACGACGGCCAGGACGACCTGTTCCTGCCGAACGGCGAAATGCAGAAGGTCATGCACAACGACCGCGTGCTCGCGCGGATCGTCGGCTACGATCGCCGCGGCCGGCCGGAAGGGCACGTCGTCGAAGTCACCGAGCGCGCGAACAAGCGCGTGATCGGCCGCCTGCTCAACGAGAACGGCGCGCTGATCGTCGCCCCCGAAGACAAGCGCATCGGCCACGACATCCTGATCACGCAGAACGTGAAGAAGGCGAAGGTCGGGCAGGTCGTCGTCGTCGAACTGACCGACTTCCCGAGCCGTCATTCGCAACCGCTCGGCCGCGTCGTCGAAGTGCTCGGCGACATCGACGATCCGGGCATGGAAATCGAGATCGCCGTGCGCAAGTACGGCGTGCCGCACGAATTCAGCCAGCCGGCGCTCGACGAAGCCGCCGCGCTGCCGGACAAGGTACGGCCGACCGACCTGCGCTTCCGCGTCGACCTGCGCGACGTGCCGCTCGTGACGATCGACGGCGAGGATGCCCGTGACTTCGACGATGCCGTCTACTGCGAGCCGACCAAGGTCGGCCGCGGCGACGGCTTCCGCCTGATCGTCGCGATCGCCGACGTGTCGCACTACGTGCAGCCGGGCAGCGGGCTCGATGCCGACGCGCTCGAGCGCAGTACGTCGGTCTACTTCCCGCGCCGCGTGATCCCGATGCTGCCGGAGAAGCTGTCGAACGGCCTCTGTTCGCTGAACCCGCAGGTCGATCGCTGCGTGCTCGCATGCGACATGGTGATTACCGCGCGCGGCGAGATCAAGGCGTACCAGTTCTATCCGGCCGTGATCCATTCGGCCGCGCGCCTCACGTACACCGAAGTCGCGGCCGTGCTGTCGAACACGAAGGGGCCGGAGGCTGCGCGCCGCGCGGACCTGCTGCCGCACCTGCAGGATCTGTACGGCGTCTACAAGGCGCTGTTCGCCGCACGCCAGAAGCGCGGCGCGATCGACTTCGACACGACCGAGACCTACATCGTCTGCAACTCGCAAGGCAAGATCGAGCAGATCGTCCCGCGTCAGCGCAACGATGCGCACAAGCTGATCGAGGAATGCATGCTGGCCGCGAACGTGTGCGCGGCCGATTTCCTGAAGCGCCACAAGCACCCGGGCCTGTACCGCGTGCACGCGGGGCCGACGCCGGAGAAGCTCGAGAACCTGCGCGCGTTCCTGCGCGGCATGGGCCTCTCGCTCGGCGGCGGCGACAAGCCGCATGCGAGCGACTACGCGGCGCTGATGGCGCAGATCCGCGACCGGCCCGACGCGCAGATGCTGCAGCCGATGCTGCTGCGCTCGATGCAGCAGGCCGTCTACAGCCCTGACAACATCGGTCACTTCGGTCTCGCATACGAGGCGTACGCGCACTTCACGAGCCCGATCCGCCGCTATCCCGACCTGCTCACGCACCGCGCGATCTACGCGATCCTGTCCGGCAAGAAGTATGCGCCGAAGGCGCCGGACGGCTTCGAGCTGAACACCGCGCTGTCGCCGCGCGCCCGCGCGATGCAGCAGGCCGACGACGAAGCGCGCGGCCGTTCGCGCTCGAACACGGCGATCTGGGAAGAACTCGGCCTGCACTGCTCGGCGAACGAGCGCCGTGCCGACGAAGCGTCGCGCGACGTCGAGGCCTGGCTCAAGTGCTACTTCATGCGCGACAAGCTCGGCGAGGAGTACGGCGGGATGGTGAACGGCGTCACGTCGTTCGGCATCTTCGTGCAGCTCGATACGCTGTTCATCGAGGGGCTCGTGCACGTCACGGAACTCGGCTCGGACTACTTCCAGTACGACGAGATCAAGAACGAGCTGCGCGGCGAGCGCACGGGCATCCGTTATCGCCTGTCGGATCGCGTGCGCGTGCAGGTGAGCCGCGTCGATCTCGACGCGCGCAAGATCGACTTCCGCCTCGTGCGCGACACGCCGGTGAAGGCGCCGCGTCCGGCACCGGCGCCGGCTGTCGCCGGCAACGGTAACGGTAACGATCGCGGCGGCCCGCGCGTGCGCGCGTTGCCGCCGGTGGAGGACGCCGCGCCGCGCCGCAAGAAGGCGGCCAGCGCGCCGACCGTCGCGGTGAAGGAGGCGCGCGCCGCGCGTGCCGCGAAGAAGAAGGGCGGCGCGGCGGCGAAGACGGCCGCGAAGAAGGTGCACGCCCGCAAGAAGTATTGAGCGTTCGGGGCGGCGCACGCGCACGCCCTTGCAGTATCGAGAGACGCCGCGCTTGACCGGTCACCGGCCGGCAACGCGGCGCTTTCCTTTTCCATGGATCGCGGCTGCGCACGTCGCGCGGCCGCACGTTTGATCGAAGGTTGTTCCAGTCATGTCTCGTCTGAAGGTTCTTTACGGTTTTCATGCGGTGACCGCACGTTTGCGGCACGATGCGTCGACGGTTGCGGAGGTGCTGTACGACCAGACGCGCCGCGACCGCCGCATGCAGGACTTCCTGCACGCCGCGAAGGAAGCGGGCGTGCGGCTGATTGCGGCCGATGAAACCCGCCTGTGGGGCCTCGCGCATACCGAGCGCCACCAGGGCGTCGTGGCGCGCGTCGAGGATGTTCCGCTCGCACAGAACCTGTCCGAGCTGCTCGACGGCATCCAGGGCCCGGCGCTGCTGCTGGTACTCGACGGCGTCACCGATCCGCACAACCTCGGCGCATGCCTGCGTGTCGCCGATTCGGCCGGCGCGCATGCGGTGATCGCGCCGCGCGACCGCGCGGTCGGCCTGAACGCGACCGCGGCGAAGGTCGCGAGTGGCGCGGCCGACACGGTGCCGTACATCACGGTCACGAACCTCGCCCGCGCGCTGCGCGAGCTGAAGGACGCGGGCGTGTGGGTCATCGGTACGTCGGACGAGGCGTCGGGCACGCTGTACGACACGAAGCTCGACGGTCCCGTCGCCATCGTGATGGGTGCGGAAGGCGAAGGCATGCGCCGGCTCACGCGCGACACCTGCGACGAAGTGATGAGCATCCCGATGGCCGGCAGCGTGGAAAGCCTGAACGTGTCGGTCGCGAGCGGCGTGTGCCTGTATGAAGCGGTGCGGCAGCGGCGCGTGAAGGGCTGATACACGGGCTGACGCGCGCGGTCTCGCGCGCTGCGCGGGCCGTCACGACCCGCACGACGCGTGCCGCGACTGCGCGCGGCACGCGCCTCCCGGAACTCGCGAACATGACCCTGTTTCGCCTCGGCGCATCGTGCGCCATCCTCGGCCTGCTGGCCGCCTGCACGTCGCCGTCACTGGTCGGGCGCGGCACTTACTACGCCGACACGAGCTTGCACGCACGCGGCGCCGATTCGCGGATCCGCTTTCTCGTGATGCATTACACCGAAAGCGACGAAGCGAAATCGCTGCGCACGCTGACGGGCGATTCGGTCAGCGCGCACTACGTGGTGCCGCCGCAACCGCGCATCGAACGCAGGATGCCGGTGGTCTACCAGCTCGTGCCCGAATCGGAACGCGCATGGCAGGCGGGCATCAGCGAATGGCAGGGCACGACCGAGCTCAACGCAGCGTCGATCGGCATCGAGAACGTGAATCGCGGCCCGCTCGATCCGCAAAACCGCACGTGGCAGCCGTATCCGCCCGAACAGGTCGATGCGCTGATCCGTCTGTCGAAAGATGTCGTCGCGCGCTACCGGATTCCGCCGACGCGCGTGGTCGGGCACAGCGACATCGCGCCGCAACGCAAGATCGATCCGGGGCCGCTGTTCCCGTGGCATGCGCTCGCGCAAGCCGGTGTCGGCGCGTGGCCGGACGATGCGACCGTGGCCGCCCGGCTCGGCGGCCGCGATCCGCACGCGCTCGTCGACGTGCGCGAACTGCAGCTGAAGCTCGCGCGCTACGGCTACGACGTGCCGGCCGACGGCGTGCTCGACACCCGCACGCGACGCGTATTCGCGGCGTTCCAGATGCATTTCCGGCCGGTCGACTATGCGGGCAATCCGGACGCCGAAACCGATGCGATCGCACAGGCGCTGCTCGACAAGTATTTCTCCGCCACGCCGCCGGCGGGCGACGCATCCGCCACCGGCGCGCCGTGATCGCCGGCGTGCCCGGCGCTGATCGCAGCGCCGGCACCCCACCGAAAATGCCCGGGTCGTCTCCCGAGTCCGGTAAACTGGCGGTTTTCCGCAATCCCGCTGTATTCCCACCCCCATGACTCAAGACGAACTCAAACGCCTGGTCGGCCAGGCGGCCGCCGATTATGTGATCCAGAACGTGCCGGAAGGCGCCGTGATCGGCGTCGGCACCGGCTCGACCGCCAACTGCTTCATCGACGCGCTCGCGGCCGTCAAGTCGCGCTATCGCGGCGCCGTGTCGAGCTCCATCGCGACCACCGAACGCCTGAAATCGCACGGCATCAAGGTGTTCGACCTGAACGAGGTCGAATCGCTGCAGGTGTACGTCGACGGTGCCGACGAGATCGACGCAAGCGGTGCAATGATCAAGGGCGGCGGTGGCGCATTGACGCGCGAAAAGATCGTCGCGTCGGTGGCCGATACCTTCGTCTGCATCGCGGACGGCAGCAAGCGCGTGCCGGTGCTCGGCGCATTTCCGCTGCCGATCGAGGTCGTGCCGATGGCACGCACGGCGATCGGCCGGCGCGTGACCGCGCTGGGCGGCGTGCCGGTGCTGCGCGTGACGAAGGACGGCGCGCCGTACATCACCGACAACGGCAACGAGATCATCGACGTCAAGGGGCTGCAAATCACCGATCCGCGCGGTTTCGAGGCGCAGGTCAACGCATGGCCGGGCGTCGTGACGGTCGGCCTGTTCGCCGCGCGCGGCGCGAATCTGTGCCTGCTCGGCACGGCAAACGGCGTTGAAACGATCGTTTATCCCGATTAATCGAAACTGAATGAGAAGCAGTCCGTAATGGCATCCGGATGCCGTAATGGATTGCATGTTCAAAGTTCGTGGAAAGCCCGGCCCGGCAAGCGCAGCGCGCTTTCCGGGCTTTTTTTGAAGCCTTATAAATCAACCGCATCAAAAAGAGGGATAACCCTGTCAGGTGTTTACCAGATAGCGAAATATCCCCGAACTCATCAACTTATAGATCATAAGAACAGTCGTAACCAGGGCCGGCGGAACTGCGGAGCAGGTGTTCGCAAATCGACGCACGGGGAGGTGTCATGGAGCAGGGCAAAGACCGGTCACTGGTCGCCAAAGTGATGGATGGGCTTGTCGCAGGTATCGTCGAGGACAAGTACGGCGGCATTCTGCCGCCGCAGGATGTGCTGTCGAAAGAGTTCGACGTGAGTCGCACGGTGATGCGCGAAGCATTGTCGATGTTGCTCGCGCGCGACATGCTCGACGTGCGTCCGAAAGTCGGTACGCGCGTTCGGCCGATGCGCGACTGGCGCATGATCGATGAAGACGTGGTGAGCTGGCGGTTTCGTGCGAAGCCGGATCCGCAGTTCATGCGCGACGTCATCGAATTCCGGATGCTGATCGAACCGCGCGCGACCGCACAGGCGGCGGTCCGTGCGACGGCGGCCGACATCGCGGGCATCCGCGAGGCGTTCGAAGCGTTCAAGGTGTTGCAACCGGGCGACCCCGGTTATGACACGGCGGACGAGCTGCTGCACACGCGAATCGTCCAGGCGAGCGGCAACCAGTTTTTCCAGCAGATGGCGGCGATCGTGCGCGGCGCTGTGCGGCTCGTGAATCCGCGCGTCGCGCAGAAGGACGGTGCGCACGACATCGCGGTGAAGGCGCATGCGCGCGTCGTCGATGCGATCGAACGCCGCGATCCGCGCGAAGCCGAGGCGGCGTCGCTTGCCCTGATCGATTTCAGCGCCGACGAGATCTCGCGCGATTTCTCCGTCGACGTGCCCGTGCGCGCCTGAATCGGCGCGGGTCGCTTATCCCTGTGCCGGCGAGCCGTTTATCATGACGGCCGGCCGGCAGCGTGCCGGCCACCGTCATACGACCGACACGGAAGATCCGGATGAACGAATTCGACAACCGCCCGGTGCGCTTCGGCATCGTCGGCGCAGGCAGCATCGCACGCCGTTTCGCGCAAAGCCTCGCGCACGTGCCGGGTGCCACGCTCGCCGGCGTGTGGGCCCGCCGCGCCGATGCGGCAACCGCTTTCTGCGACAGCTGCGGCGGCAAGCCTGCCGCCAGCCTCGACGCGCTCCTCGCGAGCGACATCGACGCGATCTATATCGCGACCCTCCACGACAGTCACGCGCACTACGCGCAAGCGGCGCTCGCCGCCGGCAAGGCCGTGCTGTGCGAAAAACCCGCGACGCTGAACGCGACGCAGCTCGATGCCGTGCTGGATGCGGCACGCACGGCCGGCCGGCTCTTCATGGAAGCGATGAAGCCGCCGTTCTTTCCGTTGTATCGTCGGTTGCGCGCGCATCTGCATGACGATCCGATCGGCGAGATCAGGCTCGTGCGCGCGGGCTGCGCGTCGTCGTCGGTGCCGGACGATCATTCCGTCTATCGGCTCGACCGCGCCGGCGGCGCGCTGCTCGACATCGGGATCTACGAAGCGTTTCTCGCGGTCGACTGGCTCGGCGCGGCAGTCGACGTGCAGACGCTCGGCCGCATCGGCGCGACGGGTGTCGACGTGTTCGCGAGCCTGAACAGCCGTCACGCGAACGGCGGCATTGCGCAGCTCTTTTGCGGGCTCGACGTGATGGGACGCGGCGATGCGCTGATCGCTGCAGCAGGCGGGCACGTGACGATTCACGAAAAGTGGTGGAACCCCGCGCGGGCGACGATCCGCTATGCGGACGGGCGCACGGTCGAACTCGACGCGCCGGTCGACGGCGGCGGCCTGAACTACGAGACCGCGCATTTCTGCGACCTGCTGCGCGCGGGCGAACTCGAGAGCCCGATCATGACGCACGACCATTCGCGGCGCATGATCGCGATGACCGATGCCGCACGCGCGGCGCTCGGCGTGCGCTATTCGGGCGAGTAGGCGGGAAGGCGGGGGCCGGGCGCGCATCCGCGGCCCGGCGCGAGAGGCGACATGCTCAGTGCCGCGCGGGCAGCGACAGGCGCTTTTCGTACCAGCGCTGGACCCATTCGAGGATCTGGCACAGCACCCAGTAGATCGCGGCGGCGGCCAGGTACAGCGGCAACGGCTGGTAGGTCGCCGCGATCACTTCCTGCGCGCTGCGCAGCAGTTCGGTCACGGTGATGACGGACACGAGCGACGTGTCCTTGATCAGGCTGATCAGGCTGTTCGACAGGCTCGGCACCGCGATGCGCAGCGCCTGCGGGCCGATCACGTAGCGCAGCGTCTGCCCCCACGACAGCCCGAGGCTGTAGGCGGCCAGCCATTGGCCGCGCGCGATTCCGTTGATCGCACCGCGCATGCTTTCGGACATGTAAGCGGCGACATTCGCGGAGAGCGCGATCACGCCGGCCGGTGTCGGGTCGAGCGAGATGCCGAGGCTCGGCAGTCCGTAATAGATGACGAAGATCTGCACGAGCAGCGGCGTGCCGCGCATCAGGCTCACGTAGGCGCGTGCGAGCCCCGCGAGCGCGTTGACCCAGATGCGTTCGAAGCCGTCGAGCGGTTCGCTTTGCCGGATGCCCATCATCGCGAGCACGACGGCGCCGAGCAGGCCGAACACCATCGACAGCACGGCGAACTTGACGGTCAGTACGGCACCCTGGGCGAGCACCGGCAGCGATTGGACGAGCAGGGACGTTGTCGACATGGAATACGAATCGAATGCGTGCGCGAAAGCGCAATCATAAACCGGACCGATAAAACAAAGGGCGGCATCGCTTCGGATGCCGCCCTTTCCGGCCCGCCGTCAGGCGGGAAGCAGAGGCGTGCTTACTTGACCGGCTTCGTCACGTCGATGCCGAACCACTTGTCCGAGATCTTTGTGAACGTGCCGTCGGCCTCGAGTTGCGCCATCGCGTCGTCGATCGCCTTCTGGAACTTCGGGTTGCCCTTCTTGAACGGGATCCCCGACGGATTCGCCGAGCCGACGTTCGCGCCCGGGCGCAGCGGCAGTTGCGAGTTCTTCGTCAGGTACGCGAGCATCAGGCGGTCGTTGAGCGCTGCATCGAGACGGCCGGCCGCGAGGTCGCGCAGGTACTCGGGCGCGCCCGGGTAGGTCTTCACGTCGATGCCGGGCACCGACTTCGCCATGTCCATATAGTTCGTGCCGAGCGCGACGCCGAGCTTCTTGCCCTTCAGGTCGTCGAGCGACTTGAACTGGCGCGTGTCGTCCTTGCGCTGGATCAACTGGGCGGACGAATACGTGTACGCGGGCGAGAAGTCGAGCGTTTCCTTGCGCTTGTCGGTGATGCCGACCTGGTTGGCGATCACGTCGAACTTGCCGGCCTGCAGGCCCGCGATGATGCCGCTCCATTCGGTCGTGACGAACTCGGCCTTCACGCCGAGCTTCGCGGCGACGGCATTCGCGATGTCGACGTCGAAGCCGACGAGTTCGCCTTGCGGGTTCTTCGAGTTGAACGGCGGGAACGTGCCTTCGAGGCCGACGCGCAGCGTGCCGCGTTGTTTCACCTGGTCGAGGAGGTCGGCCGCCTGCGCGGCGGCGGCGAACGACGTGCCGATCAGGCCGGCGACCAGCAGCTTCTTCAGCAGCGAAATTTTCATCGTGTGAGCTTCCTTGCCCCAGCGGGGCGCTTGATTCTGACTGTGGGGTCGATCATAGCAAAAATACAATCGACCATTAAATATCGTTTGTTTATGGCTATATTACACGGCGCGGTCACGCGCGATCGCCTTCACGCACTCGGCGACGAGCGCGGGGCCGCGATAGATGAAGCCCGTGTACAGCTGGACGAGCGACGCGCCGGCCGCGAGCTTCGCGCGCGCGTCCTCGCCCGAGAAGATGCCGCCGACGCCGATGATCGGCACCGCGCTGCCGACTTCGGCATGCAGTTTGCGGATCACTTCGTTGGACGCATCGAACACCGGACGGCCCGACAGGCCGCCGGCTTCGTCGGCGTGCGGCAGGCCCTGCACGGCCGCACGCGACAGCGTCGTGTTGGTGGCGATGACCGCCTCGATCTTGTGGCGCAGCAGCGTGTCGGCGATTTCCTTGACCTGTTCGTCGTCGAGATCGGGCGCGATCTTCAGCGCGAGCGGCACGAGCTTGCCGTGCAGGTCGGCGAGGCGTTGCTGCTTGTCCTTCAGCGCCGCGAGCAGCGCGTCGAGTTCGCCCGCGCCCTGCAGCTGGCGCAGGTTCTTCGTGTTCGGCGACGAAATGTTGATCGTCACGTAGCTTGCGAACGGATACACGCGCTCGAGGCAGTAGAGATAGTCTTCCGCGGCGCGTTCGATCGGCGTGTCGGCGTTCTTGCCGATGTTCAGGCCGAGGATGCCGCGATAGCGGGCCGCCTGGACGTTCTTCACGAACTGATCGACGCCGTGGTTGTTGAAGCCCATCCGGTTGATCAGCGCTTCCGCCTGCGGCAGGCGGAACATCCGCGGGCGCGGATTGCCCGGCTGCGGGCGCGGCGTGACCGTGCCGACCTCGATGAAGCCGAAGCCGAGCGCCGCGAGGCCGTCGATGGCCGCGCCGTCCTTGTCGAGGCCGGCGGCGAGGCCGACCGGGTTGCGGAACGTGAGTCCCATCACGGTGCGCGGCGCATCGGGCACGCGGGCCGACAGCGCGCAGGCGAGGCCCGTGCGGCCGGCCGCGCCGAGCGCGCGCAGCGTGAGGTGGTGAGCGTCTTCCGCATCCATCTTGAACAGGGATGCGCGGGCCAGCGGATAGAGGGAACTGAACACGGGAATTGGGCGGACGGCCGGAATGAATGACAACCCGCTATTTTACCGGGAGTTGCGCGGCAAGGGCGGGCTTCGCTTCGCATGCGCGGCCGGTGGCACCGCTTGTGCCGCGCGGCAACGCGTGCAAGGGCCGCAGGGTGCCCGTTGCAGGCGCGCCGCCGCGCCGCGGGATGGCCCGTCAGCCCGACCCGGAATGTCCGCCCGGCAGCGGCGCACGGGCGAGTGCCGCGTCGACCGGCGGCAGGTCGATGCGATCCGGATCGAGTATTTTCCAGCGGCCGTCGAGCAACCCTTCGAGCGGATGGAAGTTGGCTTTGTAGGCCATCTTCGGGCTCTCGCGGATCCAGTAGCCGAGATACACGTACGGCAGGCCGAGGCTCTTCGCCTGCTCGATCTGCCACAGGATGTTGTACGTGCCGTAGCTCGTATGCTGCTCGTCCGGCTCGAAGAACGTATAGACCGACGACAGTCCGTCGCCGAGGATGTCGATCATGCTGACCATGCGCAGCTTGCCGGGCTCGCCGCCCGGCGCGTCGAGGTCGCGGAATTCGACGAGGCGCGAATTGATCCGGCTCTGCAGCAGGAACTGCTCGTACTGGTCGCGGCTGTCGCGATCCATGCCGCCGCCCGCGTGGCGCGCCGACTGGTAGCGCATGTAGAGCGCGTAGTGCTCCTCGTCGTAGTGCAGCGGCGAGACCGTCGCGACGAGCGCGCGGTGCCGCTTCCACATCCGGCGCTGGGTGCGCGACGGCGTGAACGCGCCGACCGGCACGCGCACCGGCACGCAGGCACGGCAGCCGTCGCAGTACGGGCGATAGGTGAACACGCCCGAGCGCCGGAAGCCGGCCTTCACGAGCTCGGTATAGATGTCGGAATTGATCAGGTGGCTCGGCGTCGCGACTTGCGAGCGCGCGACGCGGCCGTCCAGATAGCTGCACGGATAGGGCGCCGTTGCATAGAATTGCAGCGCCGAAAGCGGTGAAAGCGGCAGCTCAGTCGGGTGAGTCATGGGCAGCTCTCGATGCAGGGAGGGAGTGCCGCGCTAGCGCTCGATCCCGGAGGGGGCGGCCGGTTCGGCAGGGCTCGTCAGCATGGCGAGCACACGCTTGTCGAACTGCCACGGAATCGGCGGTTCGGCTACCGCGCGGCGCACGTGAGCGACAAAGGCCTTGCGTGCGATCTCGCGGCCACCGAGCGACGCTAGATGCGACGTATTCTGCTGGCAGTCTATCATCTCCAGCCCCTGCTCGCGAAGGTGGGCGACGAGCGTCGCCAGCGCGATCTTCGACGCATCGGTGACATCCGCATACATCGATTCGCCGAAAAACATCCGCCCGAACGCGACGCCGTAGAGGCCGCCCACGCGTCGCCCGTCGTGCCACGCCTCGATGCTGTGCGCGTTGCCGGAACGGTAGAGCGACGAATACGCGTCGATGATCTCGGCCGTGATCCAGGTACCGCGCTGCCCGCGGCGCGGCGCTTGCGCGCACGCGCGCATCACGCCCGGAAAGTCATGGTCGACGCGCACTTCCCACGCGGAGTCGCGCAGCACGCGCTTGAGCGTCTTGCGCAGCGACGGGGACACCTTGAATTCGGCCGGCGCGAGGATCATCCGCGGGTCGGGGCTCCACCACAGCACGGGCTGGCCGTCCGAATACCACGGGAAGATGCCGCGCAGGTAGGCCTCGATCAGGCGGGACGGCAGCAGGTCGGCGCTCGCGGCGAGCAGCCCCGGCGCGCCGGTCGCGGAGCCGAGCGCGCGTTCGACGGGCGGGAACGGATCGTCCGGGCCGAGCCAGGGGACCATGGGGCGCGGGCTCAGCCGTTGCGCAGCGAGCGGAAGATATCGCCGGTATGGACGCCGTAGTCGCCGGCGGCGCGATCGGCGAAGAAGAAACGCAGCGTCTGGCTGACGGTCGGGAACGCGATCTCGTCCCACGGAATGTCGGCTTCGTCGAACAGCTTGACTTCGAGGCTTTCCTCGCCGGCCTCGTAAGCCGGATCGACGAGCCGCGCCAGATAGAACAGATGGACCTGGTGCACGTGCGGCACGTTGAGCAGCGTGAACAGGTTCTGAACCTCGACGCGTGCGCCGGCTTCCTCGAGCGTTTCGCGCGCGGCGGCCTCGGCCGTCGTCTCGCCCATTTCCATGAAGCCTGCCGGCAGCGTCCAGAAACCGTAGCGCGGTTCGATCGCACGGCGGCACAGCAGCACCTGATCGCCCCAGACCGGCACCGTGCCGACCACGTTGCGCGGATTCTGGTAATGGATCGTGCCGCAGTGATCGCAAATGAAGCGCTCGCGGTTGTCGCCCGGAGGAATGCGCGCGATGACTTCGTGACCGCAGACGGAGCAGAATTTCATGTCGAGTGGAAGGGACGAGGTGATGCGAGTGTATCACCGGGGCGGGGCATTCTCGAACGCGAGCGCATGTGCGCGGCGTGCGGCGCGAAGCGCAACGTGCGAGGCGCGCAATCGCGCGCCGGAAAACAAAAAGCCCGGCGTGGAGCCGGGCTTTTTGCATGAATCGGGACGTTGGTTGCGGGGGTAGGATTTGAACCTACGACCTTCGGGTTATGAGCCCGACGAGCTGCCAGACTGCTCCACCCCGCGTCCGTCGAAGAAATGAATTATATGGGCTAACCCGAATGCTTGCAAGCACTTTCTGACAATCGCGTTTCAGCCGCCGGCGGGACGCCGGCAGGGCCGGTACGGCAGGCGCGTGCGCTAGAATCGAGCGGTTTGCTTGTGTCGTTCACGCCTGCAGCGGAGAGTCGCGCGCGATCGCGTCGGTGCCGTTGCAACACTCACTACTGCATCCACGGATTCATGGACATCGCTCACGATCTGCAATCGATCGGCGCGCAGGAACAGGCGCTCGTGTTTCCCCATTTCGACCCGGCTCGTGCCTGGGCGCTCGGCAACCGGATGCATGCGCTCGCGACGTCGCGCGGCCATGCGATCGCGATCGACATCGTCACGTTCGGCCAGCCGCTGTTCTATGCGGCGCTCGCCGGCGCGACGCCCGACAACGCCGACTGGGTACGCCGCAAGCGCAACGTCGTCGCGCACTTCCGCCGCAGTTCGTATGCGATCGGCCTGCGCATGCAGCAGGCCGGCGCCACGCTCGCCGACAAGCACGGGCTGCCGATCTCCGACTATTCGCCGCACGGCGGCGCGTTTCCGCTGACCGTCGCGGGGGCCGGCGTGATCGGCTCGATCACCGCATCGGGGCTGCCGCAGCGCGCGGATCACGAGTTCGTTGTCGAAGCCCTGTGCGCCGAGCTCGGGCAGGACTATGCCGTGCTGGCACTTGCAAGGAGCTGAGCGATGCAGATTCCGGGTTACGCATGGCTCGCGATCGCGATCGTCGCGGAAGTGGTCGGCACGTCCGCGCTGCGCGCGGCGGACGGCTTCACGCGCTTCTGGCCGTCGGCGCTCGTCGTGGCCGGTTACGGCATCGCGTTCTACTGTCTGTCGCTCACGCTGCGCACGATGCCCGTCGGCATCATCTATGCGGTGTGGTCGGGGGCCGGCATCGTGCTGATCACGCTCGTCGCGATGCTGCTCTATCGCCAGGTGCCGGACCTGCCGGCCGTGATCGGCCTCGGGCTGATCGTCTCGGGCGTCGTGGTGCTGAACCTGTTCTCGAAGATGCAGGCGCACTGAGCGTGCGCCCGCGATACGCCGGATGGCTCACATGACCGATTCCACTGCCGCTTCCGCCGAAGCCGCCCAGCCCGACGTGCGCGCGTATGTCGCGAACCGCATCGGCTATCTCGAACTGAACCGGCCGAAGGCGCTGAATGCGCTGTCGGTGGGGATGATCCGACTGATGCAGCAGGCGCTCGATGCATGGCGCGACGACGCGGAGGTGACGGCCGTCGTCGTGCACAGCCCGCATCCGCGCGCGTTCTGCGCGGGCGGCGACGTGCGCTTCTTCCACGATGCGTGGCAGCGCGGCGATCGCGATGCGGTCGACACGTTCTTCATCGAGGAATACACGCTCAACCATACGATCTTCACCTATCCGAAACCGTACATCGCGTTGATGCACGGCGTCGTGATGGGCGGCGGCATGGGCATTTCGCAGGCGGCGCGACATACGGGCGGCCTGCGTGTGGTCACCGATTCGACGAAGATGGCGATGCCCGAAACGCGCATCGGCCTGTTCCCGGACGTCGGAATGAGCTGGTTCCTCGCGCGCACGCCGGGCGCGCTCGGCCGCTATCTCGCGGTGACCGGCGCGACGCTCGACGCGGCCGGCGCACTGTATGCGCAGCTCGCCGACGTATACCTGCCTGACGCCGCGCTGCCGGCGCTGCTCGATACGCTGCACGGCGCGCGGATCGACAGCGGCGCGCAGGCCGTCGCATGCGTGGCCGACGCAGCTGCCGCGCACAAGGTCGTGCCGACGCCCGACACGTCGGCGCTGGCCGACGCGCGCGCCGGGATCGACCGGCATTTCGCGCAGCCCGATATCGGCGCGATCCTGGCGTCGCTCGACGCCGAGCAGGATTGCGCGGCCATCGACGGATGGGTCGAGAAGGCGACCCACGCGATGCGCAGCCAGTTGTCGCCGCTGTCGATGGCCGTGTCGCTCGAAGTCGTCGAGCGCGCGCGCGGCGCGACGATGGCTGATTGCCTGCGGCGCGATCTCGACCTCACGCGTTCGACGTTCGCGCACGGCGACGTGATCGAAGGCGTGCGCGCGCTGATCGTCGACAAGGATCAACAGCCGGTCTGGCGTTTCAAGTCGACGGCCGATATCGACCGGGCCGACGTGCTCGCGATGTTCGACAGCCCGTGGACGCCTGACACGCATCCGCTGCGCAACCTGAAGGACTGACGCGCGCGGTATCGAAGCGAAAAGCAAAAAGGCCGCTTGCATGTGCAGGCGGCCTTTCCGTTTGCGGATGCCGATCCGGCTCGGCGGCAGGGCCGGGGCCTCGCCGCAAGCCGTGCGTCATTCGTCGCCGGCGTCGTCCGACATGAACGCGCGCATGAACACCAGCGCACCGAAACCCCACACCGCGTTTGCCGCGAAACCGGCGGCGAGCACCGGCATCATGTTGCCCGACGGCCAGATCCCGCGCAGCGGATCGATCGCGAACACACGGGCGGCCGTCAGCACGATGCCGCCGAACACCAGCGCGCCGATCCACGGCGCTTCGCGCTCCGGCGACACGCGCAGCAGCCACGCCATCGGGATCGCGCAGCACGCGCTGATCAGCGCGTTCGCGACAAATTCAGGAATGCCGAGCGGCGCGAAAGGTTGCGTGGAGAATCCGGCTGCGGCGATCAGGTCGGCCGTATGCAGGAGCGCGAGCGTCGCTTCGCGAAAGAAGAGGGCGGCCAGGAAGCCGGACAGGAACGGCAGGATGACTTTCTGCATCGGTGAGCGTATTGCAGGCGCGGCCGGCCGGGGCCGTCCGCGCGAAGTTGTTCGGATAGGTGCGTCATTATAGGGCCCGGCCGATGCGATATTCGCTGGAGCGTCGCGCTAATCACGAAAGCGGAAAACCTAAGCTCAAAAAAATCGTTCCAAAGCCCTGCACCGATCCATAGACTGATTTCCCAGAAACAGCCGTGCAATCGCGTACTCGTCCGCGGCACGGCCTGACCGGCGAGCCATCCCGATTCGAATGCACACCATGCATGCGTCGCTGATTCGCGACGCGAGCAGGGCTTCGTTTTATCCAGATTCCGGCAAGGACAGTCAAGCAGGAGCAGCAGATGAATGTTTTCTGGTTTATTCCCACGCACGGCGACAGCCGTTATCTCGGCACCGCCGAAGGCGCGCGCGCCGCGGATTACGACTATTTCAAGCAGATCGCCGTCGCGGCCGACACGCTCGGCTACGAAGGCGTGCTGCTGCCGACCGGCCGTTCCTGCGAGGATGCGTGGGTCGTTGCGTCGAGCCTGATTCCGGCGACGCAGCGTCTGAAGTTCCTGGTCGCCGTGCGTCCCGGCATCGCATCGCCCGGTCTCGCGGCGCGGATGGCCGCGACGTTCGACCGCCTGTCGGGCGGCCGCCTGCTGATCAACGTCGTGACGGGCGGCGACGCCGCCGAACTCGAAGGCGACGGGCTGTTCGCGGATCACGATACGCGCTACGAGATCACCGACGACTTCCTGAACATCTGGCGCGGACTGCTGTCCGCCTCGCACGATAACGGCGGCTTCGACTACATCGGCAAGCACCTTCAGTCGAAGGGCGGCAAGGCGCTGTATCCGCCCGTGCAGCGCCCGCATCCGCCGCTGTGGTTCGGCGGATCGTCGCCGGCCGCGCACGCGATCGCCGCGGATCACATCGACACCTACCTGACCTGGGGCGAGCCGCCCGAGGCCGTCGCGAAGAAGATCGCAGACATCCGCGCCCGCGCCGAGGCGCGTGGCCGCAAGATCAAGTTCGGCATCCGCCTGCACGTGATCGTGCGCGAGACCGAGGACGAGGCGTGGCGCGATGCCGACCGCCTGATCAGCCGTCTCGACGACGAGACGATCGCCCGCGCGCAGCAGGCATTCGCGAACATGGATTCGGAAGGCCAGCGCCGGATGGCCGCGCTGCACGGTGGCAAGCGCGGCGGCCGCGAGGCGCTCGAGGTGTATCCGAACCTGTGGGCCGGTGTCGGTCTCGTGCGCGGCGGCGCGGGTACCGCGCTCGTCGGCAACCCCGAGCAGGTCGCGGAACGCATGCGCGAATACGCGGATCTCGGCATCGAGACGTTCATCCTGTCCGGCTATCCGCACCTCGAGGAGTCGTACCGCTTCGCCGAGCTCGTGTTCCCGCTGATCAAGGGCAAGGGCGCGGCGCGTCCGTCCGGCCCGCTGTCGGGGCCGTTCGGCGAGATCGTCGGCAACAACTATCTGCCGAAGGCGAGCCAGAGCTGAACGAAGGAGGCCTGCGATGACAACGAAAACGTCGACGACGGGCGCCGCCGTGGCCGCCCGCGCCTGGCGCGGCATCGCGCCGTGGCTCGTGCCGCTCGCGCTGCTGGCCGCATGGGAGGTCGGCGCGCGCGTCGGCTGGCTGTCGACCCGCGTGCTGCCCGAGCCGCTGGCGGTCGTGCGTGCCGCGTGGTCGCTCGTGACGTCGGGCGAGATGTGGGCGAACGTGAAGGTCAGTACCTGGCGCGCGCTGTTCGGCTTCGCGATCGGCGGCGGCGTGGGTCTCGCGCTCGGGCTCGCGACCGGCCTGTCGAAAGCGGCGGAGGTCGCGCTCGATTCGACGATCCAGATGATCCGCAACATCCCCGCGCTCGCGATGATTCCGCTCGTGATCCTGTGGTTCGGCATCGACGAGAAGGCGAAGCTGTTCCTCGTTTCGCTTGGCGTGTTCTTCCCGGTTTACATCAACACGTATCACGGGATCCGCTCGGTCGACGCGAACCTGATCGAGATGGCGAAGAGCTATGGCGTGCGCGGCTTCGCGCTGTATCGCGACGTGATCCTGCCCGGCGCATTGCCGTCGATTCTCGTCGGCGTGCGCTTCGCGCTCGGGCTGATGTGGGTGATGCTGATCGTCGCGGAAACGATCTCCGCGCAATCGGGCATCGGCTACATGACGATGAACGCGCGCGAATTCCTGCAAACCGATGTGGTGGTGGTCGGCATCCTGCTGTATGCGGTGCTCGGCAAGCTGGCCGATGTGCTGGCGAAATGGATCGAGCGCGTGACGCTGCGCTGGCACCCCGCTTATCAATCAGGAGCAAAGGCATGAATGCGACGACTTCGGCGGCCGCCTACGGCCCGCTCGCCGGCGCAGACCTCGAGGCCGAACTGGTACAGGCGCGCGTGACGGACGACGACGCACGCGATGCGGTGATCGTCGATCGGGACGGCGGTGCATCCGTCGTTCCGCTCGCGCGGCGGCGCGCGGGCAGCCCGGCAGCCGACGACGCGGTGACGCTGTCGGGCGTCAGCAAGCGCTTCGGCACGCGCACCGTGCTCGACAACGTCGAACTCGGCATCGCGCGCGGCAGCTTCGTCGCGATCGTCGGCCGCAGCGGCTGCGGAAAATCCACGCTGCTGCGTCTCGTCGCGGGGCTCGAGGCGCCGAGCAGCGGTGCGCTCGTGACGCGCGGCGAGGGTGGCGGCACGCTCGACACCCGGATCATGTACCAGGATGCGCGACTGCTGCCGTGGAAGACCGTGCTGCAGAACGTGATGCTGGGCCTGGGCCGCGGGGCACGCGATCAGGCGCGCGCGGTGCTCGACGAAGTCGGGCTGCTCGAGCGCGCGAATGACTGGCCCGCCCAGCTGTCGGGCGGCCAGCGGCAGCGCGTCGCGCTCGCCCGCGCGCTCGTGCACCGGCCGCAATTGCTGCTGCTCGACGAGCCGCTCGGTGCGCTCGACGCGCTGACCCGCATCGAGATGCATGCGCTGATCGAGCGCTTGTGGCGCGAGCATCGGTTCACCGCGCTGCTCGTCACGCACGACGTGCAGGAAGCCGTCGCACTCGGCGACCGGATCCTGTTGATCGAGCAAGGGCGCGTCGCCCTCGATCAGTCCGTTCCGCTCGACCGGCCGCGTGCGCGCGCGTCGGCCGCATTCGCGGCGCTGGAAGACCGTGTGCTGCAACGCGTACTCGCCGGCGGGCCGGGTGGGGGCGAGCAGGGTGCGGTGCCTGAGGTGGAGCACGTACGACCGGTCGGGCAGATTCGCTGGGCCGTTTAAATCCGGGCGGCACCGGCCGCCCGTTCTCAGACTTTTTTCTTCGGAGCGATCAACCCGATGAGCATCACTGCAATCAACGTGCGTAACCAGTTCAAAGGCAAGGTGAAGGAGATCATTCGCGGGCCCGTGGTGTCCGAGGTCGACGTCGAGACGCCGTTCGGCATCGTCACGTCGGTGATCACGACGCGCTCGGTCGACGAACTCGAACTGAAGGTCGGCGCGGAAGTCGTCGCGCTCGTGAAATCCACCGAGGTGTCGATCGCGCGCCTTTGAGCGCGTTTCCGGTGCAGGGCGCCGCGGGCGGGCCGTCTGGCCGTCCGCGGCGCCCCTGTTTCATGGTCGAGCGTTTGCCTCGGTATTCGGCGTCAGGACGAAGTGCTAGGATGGAACGACACCGACGCCGGAGGCCAACGCATGACCCCCATCCTTTCTCCCGAAGCCATCGTGGCGCTGAAGTGGATCGACCAGTTCGGCGACAGCCGGCCGGTCCCTGCCGCGTTCGACGACGTCGTCTATGCGTTGCTGAACGAAGGGCTGATCTACCAGGCGGCGGCCGACCGTGTCGACCTGACCGCCGATGGCAAATCCGTTTTGTCCAACGAATACGATTGAGCACACGGCGCCGGCCGCCGCGGCGGCCTGGCGCCGTGTCGCCACGGAGCGAGCGATGGAACCGAGAGGCAGCGATCTCGGCGATTTCAGCGAGCCGTACCGCGGCTACGAGATCGAGGTGAAGACCGAGCAGGTGTGGGACGGCGAGCATGCGCACTACCGCGTGCTGCAGGGTTCGGCCGTGCGGATCGACTGGCGGCTCGTGAAAGTCGACGGGATGCTGCTGACCGAACGGCGCGTGATCGAGCGCGTGCTCGACGAGGCGCGGCGGGCCGTCGACGTCGAACTGGGCGACGGCGGGCCGGTCTAGTCAGGCTGCCGGGCCGGCCTGGTCGCGTTGCGGTAAAATGTCGGGTTGTTTCCCGCGCCGCTTGCTGCCCCGAATTCCATGTCCGTACCGTCCTCGCTTCCTCCCCGCCGCGTTTCCGTGGCCCCGATGCTCGACTGGACCGACCGTCATTGCCGGTCGTTCCATCGCACGCTGACGCGCGACACGTGGCTGTATACGGAAATGATCACGACGGGCGCGCTGCTGTTCGGCGACGCCCAGCGGCATCTCGCGTTCACGCCGAACGAATCGCCGGTCGCGCTGCAACTGGGCGGCAGCGAACGGGACGATCTCGCGCGCGCCGCGAAACTCGGCGAGCAGTGGGGCTACGACGAGATCAACCTGAATTGCGGCTGCCCGTCCGAGCGCGTGCAGCGCGGTGCGTTCGGCGCGTGCCTGATGAACGAGCCGCAACTCGTTGCCGACTGCGTGAAGGCGATGCGCGATGCGGTGTCGGTGCCGGTCACGGTCAAGCACCGGATCGGTGTCGACGCGGTCGAGGATTATGCGTTCGTGCGGGACTTCGTCGGCACGGTGGCGGAGGCCGGCTGCGAAACGTTCGTGGTGCACGCGCGCAATGCGATCCTGAAGGGGCTCTCGCCGAAGGAGAACCGCGAGATCCCGCCGCTCAAGTACGACTATGCGTATCAGCTGAAGCGCGATTTCCCGTCGCTGGAGATCGTGATCAACGGCGGGATCAAGACGCTCGACGAAGTCGCGCAGCATCTCGAGCACGTGGACGGCGTGATGCTCGGCCGCGAGGCTTATCACAACCCGTATGTGCTCGCGGGTGTCGATGCGCGCTTCTACGGGTCGACTGCGGCGGTGCCGACGCGCGAAGAGGCCGAGGCGAAACTGATCGAGTACTGCGCGGCGGAACTGAAGCGCGGCACGTATCTCGGCGCGATCGTGCGGCATGCTCTCGGGCTCTATCGTGGCGTCGCGGGTGCGCGCGGCTGGCGTCGTGTGCTGTCCGACAACAAGAAGCTCGCGCGCGGCGATCTGGCCGTGTTCGACGAGGCGCGCACGCATCTGAACGATGCCGAAGAAATTTTTGAAAAAAATGCTTTGCAAGACGGAAAAGTCTTCGTATAATCTTGTTCTTCGCTGCTGAACACGAAACGAAACGGCGAAGAAACAAAGCAGTATCAGTGGTGGCTGTAGCTCAGTTGGTAGAGTCCAGGATTGTGATTCCTGTTGTCGTGGGTTCGAGTCCCATCAGCCACCCCAAAATTCTCAAACAAAACAGGCGCTTCGGCGCCTGTTTTGTTTTGTGCGGAAAATTCGATGCGATTGCATCGATTCGAGCCGCGCCATTTCCAGAGCGTTCTGCTCGCCATTCATCCATTTCGCGTCAGCCGACGAAAGCCGTTTCGATATTGAGACTGCGCGCCGAGTCACGTCACTCGCGCGTGGCTGATCCATTGAGCGGCCGCTGCTCACGAGCCCCGCGAAGCGAAGCGGCGACCGGCTTCGCTCATCGTCTCGCAGATTGGCGGATTAAACCAATGACTTGGCACGAGCCGCCAATGCTTAATAGTCTTACATTCATGTAATGTATCGATTCCTCGTGCCCTTAGCTTTGCAGGGCCGTTCGGTCCCGACGCCCCGGAAGGCGTCGGGACATTTTTTTTGGCGGAGCTGCTGTCGAGGAATTGGAGAAAGCGGCAGGCGTCACGGTGCATTAAGCGATGACCACGGCATGACGCGCACTGCCGCATGCGACTCCCTGTGCAACCCGCCGTTGAAACATCGCGATTGCTACACTTTCCCTGCCTCCATCGCACAACGAGAGCGACCCTCGCATGCCGGAAAACCGCACCATCACGCTGCGCAACGCGACACCACACGACGCGGAACACATCGCTCGCTTGCACACGCTGAGCTGGCAGAACGCCTATAGCCATATCCTGCCGGCGGCCTATCTCGCCGATGAGGTGCCGACGGAGCACGCGACGCGGTGGCGAAACTATTTCGACCGCGCCGAAGCGGAGTGGGGCCTCGTGCTGATCGCCGAGTCGGACGGGGCGCCGGTCGGTTTCGTCAGCGCCGAAAGGCCGGTCGATCCGGCGCGCGGCGTCCTGCTCGATTGCCTTCATGTGCATCCCGCGCATCACGGAAGCGGTACCGGCAAGCGCATGATCGAAGCCGTTCGCGCATGGGCCCGCCATATCGGCGAGGACAAGGTTCATCTTTCGGTACTCGACGGCAACGTCCGCGCGATCGGCTTCTACGAGCACAACGGCTGGCGGTTGGCAGGCGTCGAAACCAGCTTCATCGGCCGCACGGAGGTCGCCGACCGGATCTACGTGATCGATGCCGGCACCGAACGCCAAGGTGGCACGCTGCACGACCGATGCCGCTGAAGATGAGGCGGCGCGTCCGTTACTCGCCGCAATACCGCACGAGCAAATCCGCCTCGGTTTCATGCACCTCGACAGGCAGGCTCGTTGCCCCTGCAAACGCCAGATAGCGCGCGCGATGCTGACCGTTCCGGAACGACGCGATGCCGACTTTCGACAGGCCCGGAAGGCCAAGCAGCGTCCGCGTTCTCGTCTCGCGAAACGTGATGAAGGGCATGTCGGGAATCCGGGCTTCGACCGGATCGAGGAAATCGCGGATGCCGGCGGCCTTGCCGGGCGCCCAGTATTGAACCGACGGCAGCACATAGTCGGTCGTGTCGCGATCGGCGCACGCGAGCAGCTTCGCCAGGTCGACCGTCACGACGCGATGCCGCGAGTCGTCGGACGCGAATACCCGTTTGAGATGTGTATAGGCATAGGCGGGGTGTCCCGGAAGCTGGATGATCCAGACGTCGACGCCGTCATGTTGTGCCCGAGCGACTGTCATTGTTTCCTGAGGTAGGGCAAGCGTTTTTTGTGGCGGGAGTGTAGCAGCGCGGCTGCGGCTGCGGCCGCAGAGCACGCGGATACCCGGAATCGAGCCGGCGCAATCATGCGCGAAAGAATGCGGCACGGAATCGATCACGCAACGGGTTTCGGTTACTGGACGGGTGCGGCCATGCATTTTCAGTCGCGGTCGACAGCTTGCGAGAATATCGCGATACTGCCTGTCTGCATGACGCGCGGTCCGGAATTCACACAAGATTCACGCGGCGCGTGAAACCGGACTGGCGCGGCACATCGATAAGAACCGAGAGAGCGGAGTGGCCGCAGAAAATCATGTCGCCTGAACTTGAGATCGAATATCTCGATTACCGCTTCACAGCGACGCTCGAAACCCGGGAAACGGGGCGGGTCGCCGTGACCGAATGGCAACTGGATTCCGTTTCCCGAAGCAAGACGCTCGCGTGGGTCGTGTTCGACCGTTTTCTGAAGCGCAACGACTTCGCCGACGAGGACGACGCGCGCGCCAGTATCGTCGACTGGCTGGAGCAACTGGTCAGCCCGCGGGGCGCGCCGCTCGTCGAAATCCCAGCCGCGAAGGCGGTCGCAGCAGTTGCTGCCGCTGGTACCGCCAGTGCGGTCGCCAGCGATTCTTCAGTCGAAGAAACCATCAGCGACGTCGTCGTCGAAATCGCCAGCGATCTCGACTGGATCGACATGATTGCGGAATGGTTCACGGACGGCCCGGCGTAGCGTCGGGTTCGCGCCGCTCCATCCAGAAATCCAGAAAAAGTGGGTTAGGTCGTGAAACGTCGTTTCACGAAAATCCGGAGAAAAAGCGCGGATTCACGGAAAAGCGCATCACGCTGCTTTGACGATGCATGCGCGATACCGGAGACTGGCGCGATTTAAAAATCGCCGATATAAATCAAAAAAATCCGGACTCGAAACATGAAAAGAAGAACGCTGCTGACCGCCGGCACGATCGTCGCTGCCACCGGTCTGGCAGGATGTACCGCGATGCTGTTCGAAAACGGCCGATACGAAGAGACGGTCGATCGATTCCTCGTCAGCGAGGACGGCAAGAAATTCGTCGTGCTGGGCAACCAGTATCACTACATCTTCGACATGCCCGCGCATCTCGGCGCCGTGCTGGCCTCGTCCTACCGGAAGTCGATCGAGGCGGCGCTCCATGGATTCGTCGCACAGGGCAGCAAGATCTCGGGCGAATACCGGCTCGTGCTTTCCCGCGCCGGCATGACGGATGACGATTGGGCGCGTGCGCAGGCGGACGGCTTTACGACGTCCCGTCAAGGCGAGCTGAGCATGGAAGGCGCGCTGACTGGTTCGCGCTATCGGGCCGACGGGTTTGAGCAGGGCAAGACGTGGTCGTCGTTTTCCCATACCTACACGATCGAGGTCGACGATCGCCTGACGAAGGGCGACAAGGCCGTTCGCGTGCTCGCGACGCCGGTCACGCTGGCGGCCGACGGCGTGATGATGATCGGGGCCGTCGTGTTGTTCCCGGTGATCGTCGCGGTCGCCGCGCCACTCGCCGGCGTCGCGCGCTGACCGCGACGTGCCGCATGCGGTGCCGGCGCGTGCGGGCTTTCCGGTTGAAAGGGTGAGTTGCCGCACAGACGGTTGCACGGGCCACGATGACAATCTGGCCGGTTGACCGTTCTACCCCGGCCCGGTCAACCGTTACCCCGCTCGCTCGCGCAGGAGCGGGGGCTTTTTGGCCGCACGACGCATGCAAGCCGCGTCGGCGGAACCGGACAGGCGTTCGGCAGACGACGTTTCGCGTCCCGGCATCCGTTCGCCTGATCCGCATGAATCGCATTCCTCGTGCGTGAGCGATCGCTTGGGGCCGATCGCCGGTCGCGGCCGGCGATGCCTGGGTCCCGGCGGCACGCGGTCGCGCCGCCGGGATGCTTTTGATCCCGAACCCTCCACGGTCCGATCGCGCGTCACGCGCGTGTCAGCGCAATCAGCCTGCCTGCTCGACGCTGGTTTCCCAGCCGTCGTATTCGCCGCCGAGCGAGTGCACCTCGCGATTGATCTCGAGTGTATGGTGCGTGATGTCGGCCAGCACCGTCGTGCCTTCGTGCGCGAACCGCACGGCCGATTTGCCGTCCTCGGTGGGCGCGACCGATTCGACCAGATAGCCTTTCGACTCGGCCCAGTCGGCGAACTGGTGCGCGTCGCTGGGGTCCGGGAAGTACGCCCAGTGCATCACGCGCCGGCTCACGTCGCTCACGTCGCCTTTCTGCCGCAGCGCCTCGAGCACGCGCATGTCGCGCATCAGTTGCCAGTCGTCGTCGGTCGGGTAGAGCGTGCGCCAGTACGTTTCCTTGTCCGGATCGTCCTGATAGGCGTACTGAAGTGCGTAGGTCGTCTGTTCGGCCAGCGAGTCGACGATCTCGCCCGCGGCTGCTTCGTCGAACGGCACGTAGAACAGGAAATCCTGGTTGCCGTCGACCGTGATGCGGCCGACCTGCACGCCGTTTTTCGCGGTCACCGCGGCGTCCAGCAGATCCTCGATCTTCGTGAGATCGGCGAATTCGTCACCGCTCGGCAGGCCGTCGGGCGTCGGATGCGCAAGGGTGACGCGCACGCTGAGCAGCGACGTGCGCGGGTCGCTTTCGGCGATTTCCGCGAAGCCGTGATTGAAGCTGATGAAGGCCTGATGGTCGCCCATTCTGGCAGGGAAGGTTCCCCAGGCGTCGGTCATGTGTTTCTCCCGTGCACGATTGTCTGTTGACGGTTGCAAAGCGTCCCAATGTATCATCGAAAATCGCGTTGGCCGAAGCTGCGTGCCTGGGTGATCGCGCGTCCGGCGGGTCCGGTGGCGATCGAACGCGTGCTGTCGCGCCATCGCCGGTTTCCATCGTCGGGCGTTCGCCCGGCCGCAACCGTTTCGAAGGAGATTCCGATGTCGATGTTCGCGGTGAATGGTGTCCGAATCGATGTGCGCAGTGCGCGTGTGACGCACGTGCGCTGGGCAGCTGTCAATCCGGCGGACCGGTCGTGGGCGGCGACGCCGAGCGAGGCGTCGGTGGCGGAAGTGGCACGTGCGCTCGCGGCCGGCAACGACGTTCGCGCCGTATTTGACGAAGCGGACGGCACAGCGGTGGGGCCGCGGCTGAAGCGCGTGCTGTATCGCGACGCGTCGGAGGGGATCGAACTCGACATCGATGCGACGAGCGAGTCGCGCACGTTGCGCGACCTTCCGCAGATCTGAGCGGCGATCGGCGCGTGTTCCCACGAGCCGTGCCATCGCGCACGAGGCCATGCCCGGATGTGCGATCGCCCCATTGGAGGTCGCACGCTGCCTGATGCTCGCGCGTTGTCGGGCCGAACCTGTTCCGGCGCCTGTCGCGAACAAAAAAATGTCGTCCGGCGTGTCGATTTCCGTCGAGTCCGTCCGTCGTAGCATCGGAGGCGTGCGCATCGTGCGTCCGTCCCGATTTCCGACACGACACCGACTGAAGGAGCGACACCCATGACCACATCCGTCAATCCGATCCCGGAAGGGATGCGCACGCTGACGCCGCATCTGATCTGCGCCGGCGCCGCCGCAGCCATCGACTTCTACAAGCGCGCGTTCAACGCGACCGAACGGTTCCGCCTGCCGACCCCGGACGGCCGGCTCGCGCATGCATGCCTCGCAATCGGCGATTCGACGCTGATGCTCGTGGATGAAATGCCGGAGCACGGCGCACTCGGGCCGAAGACGCTGAAAGGCACGCCGGTCTGCCTGCACCTGTTCGTGCCGGACACCGATGCGGCGATCGCGCAGGCCGTCGCGGCCGGCGCGACAGTCACGATGCCGGCCGCCGACATGTTCTGGGGCGATCGCTATGGGCAAGTGGAGGATCCGTTCGGCCATCGCTGGTCGATCGCGACCCACCAGCGCGACCTGACGCCCGAGCAGATCGCGGAAGCGATGGCGAGCGCGCCGCCGTGCGGAGCCTGACCGGGCCGGGCGAATCCGGTTGAACGCGACTGAACGTGGCTCTTGGCCGCGCGTATCGGCGCGCGGCTCGTCCGCGTTCAGATGCCGGCGGCGTTGCTTCGCCGCTTGTCCGCGGATTCGTACCTGTGCCGATCGGCCGATCCGAGCCGGTCGGCGACCGCGCGATGCCGCGCGGGATCGTGTGTCGCTCGGCGCTCGCGCAAGCCGGGCGGCGTGCTTCGCTTCTGTCGATACCGCAACGCTCGACGAGCGCCCGTCGAGCAGCATCACGCATTCTCCATCGTGCTGCCACCACGCGTTGTAGCCGTGTCGATGCGATACGGACGCTTCACGCGTCGTGCGTTGCTGCCGGCCATGCAATTCGACGCCCGATGCTCAAGCTGTCCGACGTGATGCCGTAAACAGGGCAAGATCAATCGTTCATCTAACGCACCATGGTTCGAATTCTGTACGCGGGGTATCTCGCGTTGGCGCTGTATCTGCTCTATCCGATGGTCCAGAACACGTTGACCTTCAGTGCCGACTGCGTACTCGACGCGTTGCCTGGCGGTACGCGGGATCGGCCGAAGCCTTCGGCAAGCGATGCGCGTGCGCATGCCGGCCGGTGCGTCGCGGCCACGCAGATCGCCGAGCGCTCGCCCGACATCCACTGATTTCAACTGATTCCAGCGATCGCGGCGCCGTCATGCACGGTGTGCAGGCCATTCGGCCAGGTTGATCGCCATGCAATGCGCGCCGATCATTGACGACATCACGACGCGGATGTGCGACGCCGACGCGCGTCGGCCGCGCCACACGCGAACGGCGCCCGCGATCGCGTGCGGCGAAGCGTCAGTACGACGAGCGGTACGGCGTGCCCTGGTCGAAGCGGCTTTGCCAATGCGCGAGGTAGCGCGACGCGAGTTGCGGATTGTTCCAGACCACGACGACGTTTTCGGAATTGCGGCTGGCTGCCGAAGCGCTGTAGTTGAACGAGCCCGTCTCGACATGTTCGGCATCGATCACGAGGTACTTGTCGTGGTGGATCGCATAGGCGTCGATCGTGCGCGTCGGAATGCCCGCGTTGACGAGCAGGTTCAGCGCCTGCTTGCTGCTCTTCGCGCGATTGCCCTTGTCGTCCACGACGACCGCGACGTTCACGCCGCGTCGCTTCGCGGCGAGCAGCGCGCGCGTGACGGGCGGCGACGTGAACGAGTAGGCGGCCACGCGAATCGAGGTGCGCGCGGCACCGATTGCCTTCAGCACGAGCGCCTCCGCACCGCCATCGGGCGAGAACGCCGATTCGACGGATTGCGTGGCGGGCGCTTCATGGGTCGGGGTCGGCAGCAGTTGCGCGATGAAGTCGAACGCCTGCTGCAGCAGCGATTCATTGTGCGTCTTGCCGAAGGCGGCGAAGGGTGTGGCGATGAGGGAAGCAGCGAGGCAGGCGGCGGCGAGGCGTTTGCGCGACAACATCTTGGACAGCGAATCTTTTTGAGACAGCGGGCCGTGAGTGTAACGCAGACACGGCGGCGCGGTCACGCCCGGATGCGAATGGACGACAGCTGGATGGCTGTCTGCAGCGCCCGACGTGGCGATGGTCATCATGCCGCGCGGCGCCTGCATCGGCTCGGCAGTCGTGCCGGGTGACGGAAGTCGATGCGGTGTGCGCATGTGCGCAGACGGCACGGTCCCTGCGTGACGAACGGCACGCACGTGCGGGCGCAGGGGCAATGCGGCGTGCGATCGACGAGACGGGAACGGCAGACAGGGCGCGGCAACACGAACGATACGCGTCGAACGAAGACGCATGCAACACGCGCACGCATGATGGCCGCGCCGCGCTGTCATGGGCGTACCCATGTTCGTACGACCGGCGCTCAGCGCGACGCGTCAGGCATCGTGCGTTCCGGCCACCTCGTGCGCGACCCAGCCGGGCCCGGGTTCCGGCTGCACGTGGCGCGGGTCGAGCGGCTCACCGCACGCCGAGCACACCGCGACCGCATGCATCAGCTGGCCACAGGCGCGATGGCGCAATTGCACCGGCGGCCCCTGGCCGTCGTCCTTCCAGCGATCGCCCCAGGTCATCAGCGCGAGCAGGGCCGGGTACAGGTCGAGGCCTTTTTCGGTCAACCGGTATTCGAAGCGCGGCGGGCGTTCCTGATACGCGCGCTTGACCAGTACGCCTTCGTCGACGAGGCGCGCGAGCCGCTCGGCCAGTACGTGACGCGTGAGGCCCAGCTGCGTCTGGAATGCATCGAAGCGGCGGCAGCCGAGAAAGGCGTTGCGCAGGATCAGCATGGTCCAGCGATCGCCGAGCACGGCAAGCGTGCGCGCGACCGAGCAGTTCAGCGTACCGATGTCATCCCATTTCATGATCGAGTCTCGTGCGGCAGTTCAGCGAAGGAGCGGGTTCGATTATAGAACTGAGCTTCGGTTGCACAGGGCGCCGGCTGCATTGACAAGCCTGGCGCGCTTGTCAATAATCAGTTCCAATTTGGAACTTACTCGCGCGGCGACGCGCGTTCAATCAGGAGACAACCCGATGAATCCGCTTTCCCTGTCCGGTCTCGAACTGCTGCGCGCGGCGGCGGCAGGCGACGTGCCGCTCGCGTCGATCTCGGAGACGATGCCGATGCGGCCGCTGGGCGTCGAGCTCGGTTACGTGAAGTTTTCCGCGCGGGCGGACGGCCGGCACCTGAATCCGCTCGGCGGCGTGCACGGCGGATTCGCCGCGACGGTGCTCGACTCGGTCACGGGCTGCGCGGTGCATTCGATGCTCGACGCGGGCGTCGGCTACGGCACGGTCGACCTGCACGTGAAGATGCTGCGTCCCGTGCCGCGCGACGTCGACCTGATCGCCGAAGGGCGCGTGATTCACCTGTCGCGTTCGCTGGGCGTCGCCGAAGGCACGCTGAAAACGCCGGACGACAAGATCGTCGCGCATGCATCGGCGACCTGCTTCATTCAGCGGCCGCAGTAACGGGAGGCGTGGCGTCGTTACGCCCGGCGCGGCCGTCCGGCGCCATCCACCGGACGACGCGCGCGAAGGCGGCCGTATCCGTATCGGCGAGGGCTGAACGCACATCGAAGGCCGCCTGTAAGTGAACGCATCGGCCATCTGAAGCATTCGCTTCAGTGTGATAGCGTTTCTGCTTTCCACTGACGCGACAGGAACAGCATGGAATACCGCAAACTCGGCGATTCGGGCATCGAGGTCAGCCTGATCGGTCTCGGCACGATGACGTGGGGCGAGCAGAATTCGGAGCGCGACGCGCATGAGCAGATCGATTACGCGCTCGGGCAGGGCGTCACGCTGATCGATGCCGCGGAAATGTATCCGGTTCCCCCGAAGCCCGATACCCAGGGCCGCACCGAGCAGTACATCGGCACCTGGCTCGCGCAGCATCGTGCGCAGCGCGACCGGATCGTGCTCGCGACGAAGATCGCGGGCCCGGCGCGACAGCCGCACAATCCGCGCCATATTCGCGGCGAAGGCAACCAGTTCGACCGCAAGAACCTGACGGAGGCGCTCGACGGCAGCCTCAAGCGCCTGCAGACCGATTATGTCGACCTGTACCAGCTGCATTGGCCCGATCGCAGCACGACGACGTTCGGCCGCCCCGCGTATCCGTGGGTTGACGACGCGTATACGGTGCCGATCGAGGAAACGCTCGGCGTGCTCGCCGAATTCGTGAAGGCCGGCAAGATCCGCGCGATCGGCGTGTCGAACGAAACGCCGTGGGGCGTCGCGCAGTTCCTGCGCGCGGCCGAGAAGCTCGGGCTGCCGCGCATCGCGAGCATCCAGAATCCGTACAGCCTGCTGAACCGCACGTTCGAGAACGGCCTGTCCGAATTCACGCATCGCGACGGCATCGGCCTGCTCGCGTATTCGCCGCTCGCGTTCGGCTGGCTGTCCGGCAAGTACGAGAACGGCGCGCGTCCGGCCGGCGCGCGCATCACGCTGTTCGAGCGCTTCCAGCGTTACAGCAAGCCGCAGGCGGTCGAAGCGACGTCACGCTACGTCGCGCTTGCGCAGCGCCACGGGCTGTCGCCCGCGCAGCTCGCGCTCGCGTTCGTCAACAGCCGGCCGTTCGTGCGCAGCAACCTGGTCGGGGCGACATCGCTCGCGCAACTGAAGGAGAACATCGGCAGCATCGGCGTGAAGCTGTCCGACGAGATCCTCGCCGAGATCGACGCGCTGCACGAGCTGCAGCCGAATCCGGCGCCGTAGACGTCACGGTAAATGGCGCGCGGCACGGATGCCGCGCCGTCGTTTTGTTCGCGAGCGCGGTCAGCGCATCCCGAGCCGCGTGCGCGCGACCAGCAGAGCGATGAGACTCAACACGGCGCAACCGATCAGGTACAGCGCCGGCGACAGCCGGTTGCCGGTCGCGCTGATCAGCCACGTGATCACGAACGGCGCGAAGCCGCCGAACAGCGTGACGCCCGTGTTGTAGCTGACGGCGAGACCGGTCGCACGGGTCTGCGACGGAAACAGCTCGGCCATCAGCGCCGGCAGCGCGCCGCAGTACGTCGCCTTCAGCAGGCCGATCCAGATCAGCGCGGCGAGCATCGTCGCGAACGACGCGTGATGCGTGAGCCACGCGAACGTCGGCCAGACGGTGACGAGCATCAGCACGGCGGCTGCCGCCATCACGCGGATCCGTCCGGTGCGATCGGACAGGTGGCCGACGAGCGGCGTGACGAGCGTCAGCACGAAACCGGTCGCGAGCGTCGCCGCGAAGCCCGTCGATGCCGGCAGCCCGAGCTGCTTGATCGCGTACGTCGGCATGTACAGCACCATGTAGTTGATCGCGGTCGAGATCACGAGCACGCCGATCGACAGCAGCACGCGCATCTTCTGGTCCGCGAACAGTTCGCGCAAGGGCGCTTCCGAGCGCGCCTGCGTCTTGAACTCGATGCCTTCGTCGACGTAGCGGCGGATGTAGAGCCCGACCGGGCCGATCGCGAGGCCGAACAGGAACGGCACGCGCCAGCCCCAGCTTTCGAGTTGCGCGGTGCTCAGCGTCGACGTCAGCAGTGCACCGAAGCCCGATGCGAGCAGCGTCGCGAGACCCTGGCTCGCGAACTGCCAGCTCGACATGAAGCCGCGCCGCTGCGGCGCGTGTTCGACGAGGAACGCGGTCGAGCTCGCGAATTCGCCGCCGGCGGAAAAACCCTGCATCAGCCGCGACAGCATGATCCCGAGCGGCGCGAGGATGCCGATCGACGCATAGGTCGGCATCAGCGCGATCAGCAGCGTGCCGGCCATCATCATCGCGATCGACAGCAGCAGCGACGCCTTGCGGCCCGCGCGGTCCGCGTAGGCGCCGAGCACGAAGCCGCCGATCGGCCGGATCAGGTAGGACAGCCCGAACGTGCCGAGCGTGAGCAGCAGCGAGGTCGCCTCGCTCGTCGCGGGGAAGAACAGCTTGGCGATCGTCACCGCGAAGAAGCCGTAGACGATCAGGTCGAACCATTCGAGCGCGTTGCCGATCGACGCGGCGAAGATGATGCGGCGAATCTTCGCGGTGCTGGGGCGCGCGGCGTCCTGCGAGGTCAGGGTGGTCGTATTCATCGTGTGAGCAGTCCCGAGAAAGGGGGCGAAGCGCGTTACAGGGCGGCGCCGGCCGCGGCGGGTGCCGCGCGGCGAACGGGCGGCGCGGCGTCGCCGAGATCCCAGAAGAGGCCGGCCATCATCTGCAGTCCTTCCCGCACGACGCTCGCAAGCAGGTGCTCGTCGGGCGCGTGCTGCGAGCACGCCGGATACGAGTGCGGCACCCACAGGGTCGGCAGCCCGAGCGTGTCGGCGAACACTTCGTTCGGCAGCGTGCCGCCGAGGTTCGGCAGGATCGCGGGCTTCTTGCCGGTCGTGCGCGCGAGCGACGCGACGGCCCAGCGGACCCACGGATCGTCCGGCGGCAGGCGCGTCGCCGGTGCGCCGCGTTCGACGTCGATCTCGATGTCGGCGAAGCCGTGCGCATCCAGATGCGCGCGCAGGTGCGCGTGCAGCGCCTCCCAGTCGGTGCCGACCACGAAACGCAGCTGGCAGTGCGCATACGCGACGGGTGGAATAGCATTGACCGGATGGTCGGGATTGCCGGCCTTGAACGCGAGGATCTCGAACGTATTCCAGCCGAACACGCGCTCGGCGGCAGAGAGGCCCGGTTCGCCCCAGTCGGCGTCGAGCGCCGGATCACCGGGGCCGCCGCCGACGGACAGGTCGGCGAGCGCGGCGCGCACGGCGGCCGGGATCGGCGGGGGGCGCAGCCCCGCGACGCGGATCGCGCCGCGCGCGTCGACGAGGCTTGCGAGCGCATTCGCGAGCACGGTCGCCGGGTTGCGCAGCAGGCCGCCCCAGTTGCCCGAGTGATGGCCGCCGTCGCGGGCGCGCAGGCTGAGCTTGAAGTTGACGGAGCCGCGCGAGCCGAGGAACACGGTGGGGCGTTCGGCGGTGACGCGCGGCCCGTCGGACGCGATCAGCACGTCGGCCGCGAGCGTGTCGCGCTCCTGGCGGCACAGTGCGTCGAGGCCCGGCGACCCCGTTTCCTCGCCCATCTCGATCAGCAGTTTCGCGTTGAAGCCGAGCCGGCCGCCGCGCGCGGCGAGCACGCTCGCCAGCGCGGCCAGGTTGATCGTGTGCTGCCCCTTGTTGTCGGCACTGCCGCGGCCGTACCAGCGATCGCCGTCGACGGTCAGCGTCCACGGCGACAGCGGCGCGCGCCATTGCGCGTCGTAGCCGCGCACGACGTCGCCGTGGCCGTAGATCAGCACGGTCGGCAGTGCGTCGTCCTCGTGGCGCGAGGCCAGCAGGAACGGGCCGCCGCCGTCGGCCGGATTCTCGACGATCCGCGACGTGAAGCCGAGGCGCGCGGCCTCCGGTGCGATCTCGTCGGTCAGGTAGGCGCGCAGCACGGCGCCCGAGCCGCTGTCCTGGCTTTCGGTGCGCAGGCTGACGCGGCGGCTCAGGGTCGTGAAGAACGCGCCCGATTCGAACTGGTTCAGCGCGTGCTGGATGGCGGCGGTACGGCTCAAGACGGTCTCCTGTATCGGTTTTCCGGCGGGCGCGGCGCGCACGACCGGGAGTGCGATCGATTCTAGGAAGCGGTTTTTTTTGTCACAATGATCGAATTTCGAACATTTCTTTGCCGAAAAGGCAAAGCGGAGCGGCCTGGGCGACGGGCCCGGGGACAGAACGATGGCGGCTTTCCTGCATGGTCTTGCGCTGCGGTATTTCGTCGAAGTCGCGCGCACCGGCTCGATCAGCGACGCATCGGCGCGGCTGCACGTGGCCGTCTCGGCGATCAGCCGGCAGATCGCGAAGCTCGAGAGCGAACTCGGCGCGCCGCTGTTCGAGCGCCGGCCGCGCGGGATGGCGCTGTCGGAGGCCGGCGAACGGTTGCTGGGCTTCGCGCAGCGCAGCCTGCTGGAGGCCGAGCACGTGATGAAGGAAATCGGCGGGCTGGAGGCGCTGCACGGCAGCCTGCTGAAGGTCGCCTGCTCGGAAGGGTTCGCGATCGATTTCCTGCCGGGTGCGCTCGCGGGCTTCAAGGCGCGCCACCCGGGCGTCGATTTCTCGGTGTGGGTCGTGTCGCCGGCGGAGGCGACGCGGCGCGTGCGCGACGGCGATGCCGACATCGGGCTGACGTTCAGCCTGGCGCCGGAGCAGGGCGTACGCGTCGAACACACGGAGCGTGCGCCGGTCTTCGCGCTCGTGCGGCGCGACCATCCGCTCGCGGCGCGCGATTCGGTGTCGCTCGCCGATGTCGCCCGGCACCCGCATGTGCTGCCCGAGGCCGGCACGACAGTGCGACAGCTGATCGACATCGCGTGCGTGCTCGACGGGCTCATGCTCGAGCCGGAGCTGACCAGCAACAACACCGCGGTGATGTACCGCTACGCGCAGCGTACCGGTGCGGTCATGTTCACCGGGCTGCTGTCGGTACGGGACCGCTTCGACGCGGACGGCTTCGTCGTCGTGCCCGTCACGAACCCCCAGCTGCGCGAGCGCAGCATCCAGGTGCAGACCATGGCGGGGCGCGATCTGCCCGCGTCGGTGCGCGCGTTTCGCGACCATCTGATCGACGTGATGAGCGCCGCGTCGCCGCCGCCGGTTGCCGCGCGCGGCCCGGGACGCCCGGGCGTGAGATAATCGCGAATCCGCCTTCCGTGCCCGTGCGGCTCGCCGAGCCGCATCGCCCCTGTTCGACGCCAAATTGAAGAACCTGATTGTCACCCTCGATCGCGCCGGCGAGTTCGACGAGATCATCGACGTGCGCACGCCGCTCGAGTTCGCCGAGGATCACATCCCCGGCGCGCTGAACGCGCCCGTGCTCAGCAACGAGGAGCGCGTGATCGTCGGCACGATGTACCGTCAGGTGTCGCCGTATGAAGCGACGCGCGTCGGCGCGGCGATGGTCGCACGCAACATCGCGCGCCATCTCGACACCACGTTTGCAGACCGTCCGCGCAACTGGCGGCCGCTGATCTACTGCTGGCGCGGCGGCAAGCGCTCGGGTTCGATGACGACCTGGTTCAACCTGATCGGCTGGCAGGCGCGCCAGCTCGACGGCGGCTACAAGGCGTACCGCCACTCGGTGTGCGCGACGCTCGACACGCTGCCGACACGGTTTCGCTACATCGCGCTCGTCGGTCATACCGGCTGCGGCAAGACGCGGCTGCTGAACGCGCTACGCGACGAAGGGGCGCAGACGCTCGATCTCGAAGCGCTCGCGCGCCATCGCGGCTCGCTGCTCGGCGCGCTGCCGGGCAAGCCGCAGCCGTCGCAGAAGGGCTTCGATTCGGGGCTCGTCGAGACACTCGGGCGTTTCGACCCCGAATGGCCGGTGTTCGTCGAATCGGAAAGCCGCAGGATCGGGCTCGTGCACCTGCCGATCGCGTTGATCGACGCGTTTCACGCCGGGCCGTGGGTGCAGGTCGAGGCGGCGCACGACGAACGCATCGCGTTTCTCCTTGACGACTATGCCCACCTGTTCGACGAGCCGGCCGCGTTCAAGGCGCAGCTCAATCGGCTGATCGGCCTGCACAGCCGTGACGAGGTGGCGCACTGGCATGCGCTGATCGATGCCGACGCGCGGGCCGAGCTGTTCACCGAACTGATCGACAAGCATTACGATCCCGCCTATGCGCGCACCTACCGCGCCACGTACAACAAGCCGAACCGCGCACTGACGTTCACTTTCCGGCCGAATGCGGCCGACGGGCGCGAGCAGGCGCGCGCGCTGCTCGACGCGCTCGCGCAGGCCGGGCTGCCGGCCTCGCCCGCCGCCGGCGGGGCGGCGCGAGCCGCCACCGACCACAACCCTACGACCACCGCACGATGACGACCACACGCACCCAACCCAGTCCGGCGCTCGGCTGGCTGACCTTCCTGCTGATCGCGGTCGCGGGACTGTTCTACGTGAAATGGTTCCCGTACTACAACAAGGCGTTCGTCGCCGCCGAGCATCATTCGATCGGCCAGTCGATCCTGATGGGCACGTCGGCGAGCGCGCCCGAGCCGTCGCTGAAGGCGGCGCTCGACTACGCATGGGCGTATGGCAAGGCGATCTGGCAGGCCATGGTGCTTGGCCTGCTGCTCGGCTCGGCCGTCCAGGCGCTGCTGCCCGCGCACTGGGTCGCGCGCGTGCTCGGCCGCACGGGCTTCGGCAGTGTCGCTGCGGGCGGCCTGCTGTCGCTGCCGGGCATGATGTGCACGTGCTGCGCGGCGCCGGTCGTCGCGGGCCTGCGTGCGCGGCACGCGTCGCCGGGCGGCGCGGTCGCGTTCTGGCTTGGCAACACGGTGCTGAATCCGGCCGCGCTGGTGTTCATGGGCTTCGTGCTCGGCTGGCACTGGAGCGCGTTGCGGCTCGTGCTCGGCATCGCGATGGTGTTCGGGATCGGCTATCTGCTGAACCGCATCGCGCGTCCGGAGGACCGCAGTATCGACGACGCGCAACTCGCCGCGCTGGTGGCCGAACAGGCTGCCGCCGGCAATCCGTTCGTCCGCTGGATGAAGCTGCTCGCACGCATGGCCGTGCGGCTCGTGCCCGAATACATCGTGCTCGTGCTGCTGCTCGGCGCGGCGCGCGCGTGGCTGTTCCCGCATATCGGCCCGGACATCGGCAACCATCTCGGCTGGATCATCGCGTTCGCGGTCGCGGGGACGTTGTTCGTGATCCCGACGGCCGGTGAAGTGCCGATCATCCAGGCGATGCTGTCGCTCGGCATGGGCGTCGGCCCGGCAGCCGCGCTGCTGATGACGCTGCCGCCGATCAGCGTGCCGTCGCTCGCGATGCTCGCGCGGTCGTTCAAGCCTTACATGCTGGCGATCGTCACGGGCCTCGTCGTCGTGTTCGGGATCGTGAGCGGGCTGCTCGCGATCGCATTCGGGTTCTGACGGACTCGCGGACGGGACGGCGAGCGGGCGCGACGGCCGGACAAGTCCGGCTCGCGTGGCCGATCGAGGCGCGGGGCACGACATGCCCGGCTGCCGGCGACCGGACCCTGCGCGATGGCCGCCGCGGCGTGCGCCGACCGGTCCCGTCGCATGACCGTCGTATTCATCCGGCGCCGCCGCCTCACGCGCGCGGTGCCCTTTACAAGAAGCAAACAGGAAAACGCATGACCCAACCGAAGATTCATCCTCGACTCGAAAAGGCGCTGACGCGTGGCGATCTCGCGATCCGCCAGGCCAATTCCGCGCGGGCGACTGCCGTGCTGAACGCGCTCGGCACGATGATCATCGAAGCCTCCGCCACGATCGGCGTCGAGGCCAGCATCGAGATTCCGCAGGGCGACCGCATCTACGATCCGGTGAACGGCCTGTGGCCGCAGAAGATGCTGGTGTCGTTCGACGGTCCGGTCGACGAAGCCGACGCCGAAGAATTGCGCGCGGTCTATCTGGTTGCCGACGATCCGGGTACGCAGTTCCGCGTCGAATGGCATCGCGCGGACGGCAAGCTCGGCCGCCACGAAGGCGGCCCGCTGGCGACCGTCGCATTCCTGACCGACGTCGAGATTCCGTGGAGCGACGACGACGAGTAACGCCGCCGCCGCTTCGTCGCAGCGAGCCGGCGCGCCGTGCGCGTCGGCCGTCAGCGCATCATGCGCCGCCGGAACAGCCACGCGGAGACGATGAATCCGCCGACCGCATAACCGGCGAGCACCGCGAGATGCAGGCCGGCGTCCGTCGCCGGCCGGCCGAGCATCGCGGGCCGGATCAGTTCGACCGCGTTGGCGAGCGGCAGCACGTGCGCGGCATGCTGCGCGATCGGCGGCAACTGCGTGATCGGGAAGAACACGCCCGACAGCAGCAGCATCGGCGTCAGCACGAGCGTCTGATAGAACATGAAGAAGTCGTAGGACGGCGCGAGCGCGGTGACGATCATCGCGGTGCTCGCGAACGCGAGGCCGGCGAGCACGATCACGGGTAGCGCCGCGAGCATCGACGGAAAGCGCGCATAGCCGAGCAGGCCCGCGACGAGCATGATCGCGACGCCCGACAACAGCGCCTTGCTCGCCGCCCAGACGATCTCCCCGAGCACGATGTCGCCCAGCGCGAGCGGCGTGTGCATGATCGCTTCCCAGGTGCGCTGCACGTGCATCCGCGAGAAGCCCGAATACATCGACTCGAAGCTCGCGGACATCATCACGCTCGAACCGACCGTGCCGGCCGCGAGGAACGCGATATACGACACGCCGTCGACGTGGCCGAGCATCAGGCCGAGCCCGAATCCCAGCCCGAACAGGTAGATCATCGGATCGGCGAGATTGCCGAACAGCGACGCGAGCGCGAGCTTGCGCCACACGAGGTAGTTGCGCCGCCACACGGCGATCCAGTTGGTGGCATTCGCGGGCAGCGCGACTGCGAAGCGTGATTCGCGTGGCGGTGCGGACGGCGCGGCGGCGGAATAGTTGCGTGCGTCCATGATCGATCAGTCCTGCATTTCGCGGCCCGTGAGCCGCAGGAACACGTCTTCCAGATTGGCCGGACGATGCAGATAGCGCAATCCCGTGCGACCCTTGAGCCGGGCGCTGAGCGGCTCGGGATCGCTCACGTAGCAGAACAGCGTCTCGCCGCTGATCTCGGTGCGTTTCGCGAACGGCGTCAGCTCGTCGCGCAGCGCGACCGGGTCCGGCCCGTAGATCTCGATCACGTCGCAGCCGATCTCCGATTCGATCAGCGCGTGCGGCGCGCCTTCGGCGATCTTGCGGCCTTCCTCGATCACGCACAGCCGGTCGCACAGGCGCTCGGCTTCCTCCATGAAATGCGTGGTGATCAGGATCGTCTTGCCGCGCGCGAGCAGCGAACGCAAGCGTTCCCACATCAGGTGCCGCGCCTGCGGATCGAGCCCCGTCGTCGGCTCGTCGAGCACCAGCACGTCCGGATCGTTGACGAGCGCGCGCGCAAGCGTCAGGCGGCGCTTCATCCCGCCCGACAGCTCGCCGACCTTCGCATCGGCCTTGTTTTCCAGCTTCGCGAATTCCAGCAGCGGCTGCACCAGCGCGCGTGAAGCCTGCGCCGACATCCCGAAATAGCGGCTGAACACGAGCAGGTTTTCGCGGACCGTGAAGTCGGGGTCGAGGTTGTCGAACTGCGGGACGACGCCGACGCGCTGGCGCGCATGCCGCGCGCGCGACGGAACCGGTTCGCCGCACAGTGAAATGGTGCCGGCGTTGGGATACACGAGGCCGAGCAGCATTTTCAGCGTCGTGGTCTTGCCGGCGCCGTTCGGCCCGAGCAGGCCGTAGCATTCGCCGGCCTGCACGTGGAAGGACAGGCCGTTGACGACGAGCTTGTCGCCATAGCGCTTTTCGACGTTCCGGAAATCGATCGGTGCAACGGACATGGGCAGGTTGTCGTTGTAGGCAGGCGCGGACGCGTTTCGCGGCCGGCCGGATGGGCATGCCGCTCGGCGAACGGATCGGGCGAATGCGTGTCACATGGGCATGACCGGGGCGAACGCACGTCGAGGACACGGACGGGCCATTCTAGTGCATCGGCTGCGTCTCATCAGGGCGCACACGCGCGCGACGGTGCATGCGCGCACGGATCGTGCACCGCATCATCGCCGACGCGCCCCGCGTGGCGAATCAGCGTTTTCCATCCCTTGCGTCCGGAATTGCGGCGCACCATGATGAGTGCATAGGGCACGTTGTCGCGATAGGGAGGTCTCATGGCTAGCTACAACAAGATTCTGCTGTGCTACGACGGCACGCTCGAAGGACGCAAGGCCTTGCGGTGCGGTGCGAATCTCGCGCTGGACCTGAAGGCGGAAACGCATTTGCTGTCGGTCGTCGACATGCGCTCGAGCATCGCGCAAAGCGCGGGGCTGCTGACCGACGTCGCCTGCGGCCGCTTCGAGGAAACCGCGCGCGAGATCCTGCAGGAAGGCGTGAACTGGCTGCGCGAGCGCGGCGTCCAGGCGGAAGGCCATTTTGCGTTCGGTTATCCGATCGACGAAATCGCGAATCTCGCGACCGAGTTGAAGGCCGACCTCGTCGTGGTCGGCCATCGGTGCCGCAGCGGATTGTCGAGATGGTGGATGGGGTCGGGCAATACGCAACTGCTCGATCGCGTGAACTGCAGCATTCTGGTCGCGTGTTCGTCGGCTGAAGAGCAAAAGGCCGAGATCGCGCGCGAACGCGAAGCGGCCACCGCGAGCGGCAAGTGACACAGTGAGATCGTGTGACCGGCCGGGTTGTCCTGCGATCCGCGCCGGTCGCTCGCCATTGCCGCCGCAGCGGCATCGATCCCGATCGCGACCGCTCACGCGTGCAGGTCGATCGCGGACAGCTTCCACGAAAACAGGCCAAAGCGGTGGAAGATCGCCGCATAGCGCGTGCCGTCGGCACTGCGCTGGTAGGTCACGACAAATTCATCGATATTCCGGTAGCCGGCGCTCGTTTGCTGCGGATGGCGCGTGTCGCCCGGGCCGGCTGGCGCGGATGCGGGGGCCGGCGCGGACGCGACCGAGGCATTGCTGCCCGGTACGGGGGTGCTCGCCGGATTGGCCGGCGGTGCGGCCGATGCGCTGCCAGGCGCACCGCCTGACGGCGGGCCCGACCATTCGGGTGGCCGCTCGCCCGGATTACCGCGCGGGGGAATGCCGCTCATCAGCGCCGCGACGCCTTCCGGCGTCGCATACGCATCGACGAGCGGGCCGATCAATGCAGAGCCGATCAGCGCGCCGATCACCGCGAACGGGTTGTCCTTCTTCACCGCGTCGATCCGGTGCATCAACTCTTCCGTGACCTGCTGCTTCAGGCTGATGCGCAGCGACGGAAAATCGACATATTCGCTGACCGATTGCGCATCGCGCGCATCGATCGCCGATTTCAGGCGACCGAGCGCGACATACGGCGATGCGTACGCATAGCCGATCGCCACCAAAACGGCGACGGCCAGCACGACGATCAGCAGGGGCTTGAGCCGCCACGCGCGGCCCGAAGATCCAGTCACGATGCCTCCGGTGCGGACAGGTTCCGCAATCAGAGACCGCCGTGCGTGGCCGATCGTTCCTCGTCGATGCAGCGATCGATCATCCGGCACACGGCATCGATCGTCCCGACCATGATCAGGCGCGACCGGCCGTGATAAACGCGCACGGGCGCACGGCGCGCCGGTTCCGCGTGGTGCAGGCCGGCGTTCAGCGAGACCCGTGCGAAGGCGGGAAGCGCTGAGGGCAGCAGCGACGCCTGCCGTTCAACTGCGACTTCTTGGCTCACCACGGGCGCCGCGGCGGACAGCGGCGCGCAGGGCGTGCGGCCGCGCAGGTGACGCAGGCGGCCGAATTGACGGAAAGGCAGCAAACGGGAAAGGCGTTCCATGATGTTCTCCTCAGCGAGACCGATTGTCAGAGTTCGCCCGAGCGGATCAGCCCGACGGCGATGCCTTCCAGCGCGAATTCCGCGCTGCCGGCCTTGACGAAGATGTTTTCGTAATCCGGGTTCTCCGCGATCAGCTCGAGGCCGCCTGGCCGGCGCATCAGGCGCTTGACCGTGACGTCGTCGCCAAGCCGCGCGACGATGATCTGGCCGTCCTTCGCTTCCGTGCGCTTCTGCACGGCGAGGAGGTCGCCGTCGAGAATGCCGGCGTCGCGCATCGACAGGCCGCGCACCTTCAGCAGGTAGTCGGGCTTGCTGGTGAACAGCGCGGGATCGCACGCGTAATGCTGCGAGATGTGCTCCTGCGCGAGGATCGGGCTACCGGCCGCCACCCGGCCGACGAGCGGCAGCGACAGTTGCATCAGGCCGGCATGCGGCAGCGTGAACTGATGGGGGGCGTCGTCGATGCCGAGCAGGCGGATGCCGCGCGACGCGCCGGCGGCCAGCTCGATCACCCCTTTGCGCGCCAGCGCACGGAGGTGTTCCTCGGCCGCATTCGGCGAGCTGAAGCCCAGCTCTGCCGCGATCTCGGCGCGTGTGGGCGGGAAACCGGAGCGCTCGATCGCGCGGCGGATCAAGTCGAACACTTGCTGCTGACGGGCGGTGAGTTTGGTCATGGCTGAACTGTATGGATAGACAGTGAGCTGTATTTTTATACAGTACTTCGCGAATTTCAAGTGTTACTTGAAGTTCGACGCGATCGCGCCGGTTCCGACGTGATTTCGCGACGCCCGGACGCCGGTTCATCTGCCTCAACCGTCCATCCCGTCTGCGTTAGCACTTTTGAGTATTAAAAAATAAGGAACGATTATTTTTAATCATGTAACCCGTTCGCTAGACTGGCCCGACATCGCAATACCGACAACACTGGAGAACCAAGGATGGCGAAGCGCAATACGGGGCTGGTGGGCGGAGTGGGCCGCCTGATCGCAACACTCGCGCTGGGCGCGGCGGCGGCGCTGGGCGTCGCGACGCATGCCCAGGCCGATACGACGTTCCTGAACGTGTCCTACGACCCGACGCGCGAGTTGTACCAGGACTTCAACCAGGCGTTCGGCAAGGCGTGGAAGGCGCAGACGGGCGAGACGGTCAACTTCAAGCAGTCGCACGGCGGCTCGGGCGCGCAGGCGCGCTCGGTGCTCGACGGCCTGCAGGCCGACGTCGTGACGCTGGCGCTCGCCTACGACATCGACGCGATCGCCAACAAGGGGCTCGTCAACAAGGACTGGCAGAAGCGCCTGCCCGACAACGCATCGCCGTACACGTCGACGATCGTGTTCCTGGTGCGCAAGGGCAACCCGAAAGGGATCAAGGACTGGGATGACCTGACCAAGCCGGGCATCTCGATCGTTACGCCGAACCCGAAGACGTCGGGCGGGGCGCGCTGGAACTACCTGGCCGCATGGGCATACGCGGTCCACAAGCCGGGCGGCAACGAGCAGAGCGCAAAGGAATTCGTGACGAAGCTCTACAAGAATGCGGGCGTGCTCGACTCGGGCGCGCGCGGTGCGACGACGAGCTTCGTGCAGCGCGGGATCGGCGACGTGCTGATCGCGTGGGAGAACGAGGCGTTCCTGTCGATCAAGGAATTCGGCACCGACAAGTTCGAGATCGTCGTGCCGTCGGTGAGCATCCTGGCCGAGCCGCCCGTTGCCGTGGTCGACAAGGTGGTCGACAAGAAGGGCACGCGCAAGCTGGCCGAGGCCTACCTGAATTTCCTGTACAGCCCGCAGGGCCAGGAAATCGCGGCGCGCAACTACTACCGTCCGCGTTCGAAGAACGTGCCGGCGGACCTGACGAAGCAGTTTCCGAAGCTGAAGCTGTATACGGTCGACGACACGTTCGGCGGCTGGACGAACGCGCAGAAGACGCATTTCGCGGACGGCGGCGTGTTCGACTCGATCTACAAGCCGCAGTAACACCAGGCAGCAGCAAACCACAACGACAGCGGCGCGCCACGACAGCGCGCCGCATCCCCGACGGCCCGCCGGCGCGACTCCCCGCGCCGGCGTTTGCGTCGGACCCGTGAGCAGCAACGACCCAGCAAGAGCATCCGATGACGACGTACACCTTTCGCAAGCCGAGCGCGCTGCCCGGTTTCGGCGTGACGCTCGGCATCACGGTGGCCTATTTGAGCCTCGTGGTGCTGATTCCGCTCGCCGCCACGTTCCTGAAGACCGCGACGCTGTCGTGGGACCAGTTCGTCACCGCCGTCGCGTCGCCGCGGGTACTCGCGTCGTACCGGCTGACGTTTGCCTCCGCGCTCGGCGGTGCGGTGATCAATGCCGTGTTCGGTTTTCTCGTCGCGTGGGTGCTGGTGCGCTACACGTTCCCGTTCAAGCGGCTCGTCGACGCGATCGTCGACCTGCCGTTCGCGCTGCCGACGTCGGTCGCCGGCATCTCGCTTGCCGCCGTCTACGCGACCAACGGCTGGGTGGGCCAGTATCTCGCGCCGTTCGGCATCAAGATCGCGTTCACGCCGGTCGGCGTGCTGGTGGCGCTGACCTTCATCGGGCTGCCGTTCGTCGTGCGCACCGTGCAGCCCGTGCTCGAGGATTTCGAGCGCGAGCAGGAAGAGGCCGCCGCGTGCCTCGGCGCAACGCGCTGGCTGACGTTCCGCCGCGTCGTGCTGCCGGCCGTGCTGCCCGCGCTGCTCACCGGCTTCGCACTGGCGTTCGCGCGCGCGCTCGGCGAGTACGGGTCGGTGATCTTCATCGCCGGCAACGTGCCGATGAAATCCGAGATCACGTCGCTGCTGATCATCACGAAGCTCGAGCAGTACGACTACGCGGGCGCGACCGCGCTGGCGGTCGTGATGCTGGTCGTGTCGTTCCTGATGCTGCTGCTCATCAACACGCTGCAGTGGTATCTGCAGCGCCGCACGAGCAAGGGCGCGAGCGGCCCCGCGCCCGCGACCGTCACCGTTGCCGCGACTGCCGCCGGAGGCCAGCAATGAGCCAGGAGTCCACCGCCGTGCTGAACAACCCGTCCGCCGCGCGCGTGCGCGCCGCGAAACAACCGGATCCCGTCAGCGAGCCGCGCGCCGTGCGCTGGCTGCTGATCGGCGTCGCGCTGGCGTTCCTCGCGTTCTTCCTCGTCGTGCCGCTCGCCGCGGTGTTCTTCGAGGCGCTGCGCAAGGGCGTCGGCTTCTATCTCGAATCGCTCGCGGATCCCGACGCATGGTCGGCGATCAAGCTGACGCTGACCGTCGCGGTGATCGCGGTGCCGCTGAACCTCGTGTTCGGCGTGTGCGCGTCGTGGGCGATCGCGAAGTTCGAATTCCGCGGCAAGGCGTTGCTGACGACGCTGATCGACCTGCCGTTCTCCGTGTCGCCGGTGATCTCGGGCCTCGTCTACGTGCTGCTGTTCGGTGCGCAGGGCTGGCTCGGGCCGTGGCTGCAGGGCCACGACGTGCAGATCATCTTCGCGGTGCCGGGCATCGTGCTCGCGACGATCTTCGTCACGTTCCCGTTCGTCGCGCGTGAACTGATCCCGCTGATGCAGGCGCAGGGCACCGACGAGGAGGAGGCCGCGCGCGTGCTGGGCGCATCGGGCTGGCAGATCTTCCGGCGCGTGACGCTGCCGAACGTGAAATGGGGCCTGCTGTACGGCGTGATCCTGTGCAATGCGCGCGCGATGGGCGAGTTCGGCGCGGTGTCGGTCGTGTCCGGCCACATCCGCGGCGTGACCGACACGATGCCGCTGCACGTCGAGATCCTGTACAACGAATACAACTTCGCGGCGGCGTTCGCGGTGGCGTCGGTGCTGGCGCTGCTCGCGCTCGTCACGCTCGCGCTGAAGCTGCTCGCCGAGCGTCACCTCGCCGCCGAACTGGCCGGCGCACGCGATGACGTTCCCGCTCATGCCGGCCCCGCCGCCGCCATTTCGTCGAAATCGTAAAGAGGCAACCAGAATGGGTATCACCGTCCGTCACCTTCAGAAGCGCTTCGGCGATTTCACCGCGCTCGACAACGTGTCGCTCGACTTTCCGCCGGGCGAGCTCGTCGCACTGCTCGGGCCGTCCGGTTGCGGCAAGACCACGCTGCTGCGCGTGATCGCGGGCCTCGAGCACGCGGACGCCGGCCAGGTCGTGCTGCAAGGGCTCGACGTCGCGTCGGTCGGCGCGCGCGAGCGCCAGGTCGGTTTCGTGTTCCAGCATTACGCGCTGTTCCGCCACATGACCGTGTTCGAGAACGTCGCGTTCGGGCTGCGCGTGAAGCCGCGCCGCGAGCGGCCGTCGGAAGCCGTGATCCGCGAGAAAGTGCACGAACTGCTGAAGCTCGTGCAGCTCGACTGGCTCGCGCAGCGCTACCCGTCCGAGCTGTCGGGCGGCCAGCGTCAGCGGATCGCGCTGGCCCGCGCGCTCGCGGTCGAGCCGAAGGTGCTGCTGCTCGACGAGCCGTTCGGCGCGCTCGACGCGAAGGTGCGCAAGGAACTGCGCGGCTGGCTGCGGCGCCTGCACGACGACCTGCACATCTCGACGATCTTCGTCACGCACGACCAGGAGGAGGCGCTGGAAGTGGCCGACCGGATCGTCGTGCTGAACCGCGGTCATGTGGAGCAGGTCGGCAGCCCGCAGGACGTCTACGATCATCCGCAAAGCGCGTTCGTCTACGAATTCCTCGGTGCGGCGAACCGGTTGCCGGGCACGGTCGCCGGGCGCGGCTTCGTGGCCGAGGGGGCGGCCGCGCCGATCGCGGTCGACGCCGATTTCGCGGGTCCCGCGAACGCATACGTGCGGCCGCACGACCTGCAGCTGTGGCCGGCCGGCGACGACCATCGCGACGGCATCGCGGTCGACGTGCGCCGTGTGATCCCGCTCGGCGGCTCGGTGCGGGTCGAACTCGAGGCGCGCACGGGCGGCGCACTCGAAGCGGAACTCGATCGCGACGCGTGGCGTGCGCTCGCGCTGCAGGTGGGCGACGGCGCGACGGCCGTGCCGCGCGCGGTCCGCGTGTTTCCCGCGCACTGACGCCCGGCCGCGGTAAAGAGAAGAGGGCGGATACCGCTCCGAATCGACATTCAAACAACGACAGCCTAAGAGGCATACCCATGAATTTTCAGCAATTGCGTTTCGTGCGCGAGGCCGTGCGCCAGAACATGAACCTGACGGAAGTCGCGAACGTGCTGTACACGTCGCAGTCGGGCGTGTCGAAGCAGATCAAGGATCTCGAGGATGAACTGGGCGTCGATATCTTCATCCGGCGCGGCAAGCGGCTCACGGGGCTCACGGAGCCCGGCAAGGCCGTGCATCAGCTGATCGAGCGGATGCTGCTGGATGCGGAAAACCTGCGCCGCGTCGCGCGCCAGTTCGCGGACCAGGACAGCGGCCACCTCGTCGTCGCGACGACGCACACGCAGGCGCGCTACGCGCTGCCGAAGGTGATCCGCCAGTTCACCGAGGTGTTTCCGAAGGTGCATCTCGCGCTGCGCCAGGGCAGCCCGCAGCAGATCGCGCAGATGATCCTGAACGGCGAAGCCGATCTCGGCATCTCGACCGAGGCGCTCGATCGCTATCCGGACATCGTCACGTTCCCGTGCTATTCGTGGCACCACACGGTCGTCGTGCCGAAGGGGCATCCGCTCGTCGGTCGCGAGAACCTGACGCTCGACGAAATCGCCGAGTACCCGATCATCACGTATGACCAGGACTTCACGGGCCGCTCGCACATCGACCAGGCATTCGCGCAGGCCGGCGCCGTGCCCGACGTCGTGCTGACTGCAATCGACGCGGACGTGATCAAGACTTACGTCGAGCTCGGGATGGGGATCGGCGTCGTCGCGGCAATGGCCTTCGATCCGCAGCGCGACACCGGGCTCGTCGCGCTCGACACGCAGCACCTGTTCGAGGCGAGCACGACGCGGGTCGGGTTGCGCAAGGGCGCATTCCTGCGCGCGTATGCGTACCGGCTGATCGAGATGTTCGCGCCGCATCTTAACGAAGCGGAAATCGCCGGGCTGCTGCGCGAAGCGGTCTGACGGCGGGACGATGTTCCGGGGGCGCGGCAGGCGCCCTTCGGACGCGTTGCATCGGGCGCCGATGCTGCATCCGCCATTTCAGGGCGTGCCGACGCGTCGGTCCTTCGATCGAAGCTGTCGCTCACAAGCCGGGTTGCCGTGAGCGGCGGCCGTCATCTGATCGCCGACCAATAGAAAAACAAGACGGCGCATGCGCGTGCCTCGCTTCGATCATGTAACGCGCCGCAATCGGCACGTGCAACCGCGCGCTCCGAATAAACCCTTAAATATTGATCAGACGGGTTGCGCGTCGAACCGAAACGGTACAGCATAGCTTCCACTCCGCCGGCGTCCCGCCGGCGGTGGCGCGTCGACGACAGCACGCGCCAGGCAGTCGGCCGTCTGCCTCGCTTCCATTCCGTGGTACCGACAAGCAGCAACGATGGCCAATGTCCGGGAAGTGTAGCGCAAACGTTTGCTCACATTAAAACAACAGTCAAACAATAATCTGGCCCGTGGGCCAGTCGCCAGGAGATGTGTATGAATGTCCTCTTTCGCCGTCGCTTCCTGACCGCCGCGCTTGCCGCCGTCGCGGTCGCTGCCGCACCGGCCGTCCATGCGCAGGCTGCGGCCAAGCCGAAGGTCGCGCTCGTGATGAAGTCGCTCGCCAACGAGTTCTTCCTGACGATGGAAAACGGCGCGAAGGAATACCAGAAGCACAACGCCGGCCAGTTCGACCTGATCACGAACGGCATCAAGGACGAGACCGACACCGCGAACCAGATCCGCATCGTCGAGCAGATGATCGTGTCGAAGGTCGATGCGATCGTGCTCGCGCCGGCCGATTCGAAGGCGCTCGTGCCGGTCGTGAAGAAGGCGGTCGACGCGGGCATCACCGTCGTGAACATCGACAACCGGCTCGACCCGGACGTGCTGAAATCGAAGAACCTGAACGTGCCGTTCGTCGGCCCCGACAACCGCAAGGGCGCGCGCAAGATCGGCGACTACCTCGCGAAGCGGCTGAAGGCGGGCGACCAGGTCGGCATCCTCGAAGGCGTGTCGACGACGACCAACGCGCAGCAGCGCACGGCCGGCTTCGAGGACGCGATGAAGGCGGGCGGGATGAAGGTCGTGTCGGTGCAGTCGGGCGAATGGGAGATCGACAAGGGCAATGCGGTCGCGTCCGCGATGCTCAACGAATACCCGAACCTGCGCGCGTTGCTGTGCGGCAACGACAACATGGCGATCGGCGCCGTGTCGGCCGTGCGCGCGGCGGGCAAGCAGGGCAAGGTGTTCGTGGTCGGCTACGACAATATCAATGCGATCAGGCCGATGCTGAAGGACGGCCGCGTGCTCGCGACCGCCGACCAGTACGCGGCGAAGCAGGCCGTGTTCGGCATCGACACGGCGCTCAAGGCGATCGCCGAGCATCGCAAGCAGGCCGACATGTCCGGCGTGGTCGAGACGCCGGTGGATCTCGTGACGAAGTAACGCCGCCCCGTCGCGGCCGCCGGCCTCAAGAAGCGGGCCCGGCGGCCGTTATACGGAGTGAGCGCGATCACGGCCACTGCATGCACATGCACTTGTGAGCGTCACACCCGCGCGCCGCGTGCGCGCGGCCGCAACCAGGATCGCGATGGAACCGACCTTCCAACCCTCCCGTTCAGCCGTTCCCGTGCTGTCCGTCTCCGGTGTGGGCAAGACCTACGCCGAACCGGTGCTCGCCGACGTCACGTTGACGCTCGTGCCGGGTGAAGCGCTCGCGCTGACGGGCGAGAACGGCGCCGGCAAGAGCACGCTGTCGAAGATCATCGGCGGCCTCGTCGACCCGACCGCCGGCACGATGCAACTCGGCGGCCAGGCCTACGCGCCGGCGAGCCGCACGCAGGCCGAGGCGCTCGGCGTGCGCATGGTGATGCAGGAGCTGAACCTGCTGCCGACGCTGACGGTCGCCGAGAACCTGTTCCTGAACCGTCTGCCGCGGCGCTTCGGCATCATCGATCGCGCGCGGCTGCGCGACGATGCGCGTGCCGCGATGGCGCAGGTCGGGCTCGACGCGGTCGATCCCGATACGCCGGTCGGCGCACTCGGCATCGGCCACCAGCAGATGGTCGAGATCGCGCGCAACCTGATCGGCGACTGCCGTGTGCTGATCCTCGACGAACCGACCGCGATGCTGACCGCGCGCGAGGTCGAACTGCTGTTCGAGCAGATCGACCGGCTGAAGGCGCGTGGCGTGGCGATCGTCTACATCTCGCACCGGCTCGAGGAACTCGCGCGGGTCGCCGAGCGTGTCGCGGTGCTGCGCGACGGCCGGCTCGTGCACGTCGGCGACATGGCCGCGACGACGTCCGACGGGCTCGTCACGCTGATGGTCGGGCGCGAGGTCGGCGAGCACATCGACCTCGGCGCGCGCCGCATCGGCGCGCCGCGCCTCGTCGTGTCGGGCATGACGCGCGGCACGGCCGTGCAGGACGTGTCGCTCGAAGTGCGCTCGGGCGAAATCTTCGGCATCTCGGGGCTGATCGGTGCCGGGCGCACCGAATTGCTGCGGCTGATCTACGGCGCGGACACGCCGGACGCCGGGATGATCGCGGTCGGCGATCCGCTGAAGCCGGCGCGCATCGGCTCGCCCGTCGACGCGGTGAAGCACGGCATCGCGCTGATCACCGAGGACCGCAAGGGCGAAGGGCTGCTGCTGTCGCAGTCGGTCACGTCGAACGTGTCGCTCGGCCAGCTCGACCGGCTCGCGCGCGGCGGCATCGTCGATACGGCGCGCGAGACGGCGCTCGCCGAGCAGCAGATCGACGCGCTGCGGATCCGCACCCACGGCGCCGCGCAGGCGGTCGGCGAACTGTCGGGCGGCAACCAGCAGAAGGTCGTGATCGGCCGCTGGCTCGCGCGCGACATGGGCGTGCTGCTGTTCGACGAACCGACCCGCGGGATCGACGTCGGCGCCAAATTCGAGATCTACACGCTGATGGGCGCGCTCGCGCGCGAGGGCCGGGCGCTGGTGGTCGTCTCGAGCGACCTGCGCGAGCTGATGCTGATCTGCGACCGGATCGGCGTGATGTCGGCCGGCCGCATGACCGCCGTGTTCGAACGCGGCAACTGGACCCAGGATGCGCTGCTGGCCGCGGCGTTCGCCGGCTTCGGCCGCGCAGCGCTGCCGGACGGCGCACGCCATCCGGATGCGGAAAGCGCGCCGCGCGCGGCTTCCGCCTCTTCGACGACAGGACGACAGCAATGACCCAGCCTCCCGTATCCCCGAGCGACGCCGGCGCGCAGCAGGACGTGACCGGGCGCCGCGCGCGCACGCTGTCCGGCACGCGGCTCGGCGTGTCGAACTATCTCGGGCTCGCCGGCGCGCTCGCCGCGATGATCGCGCTGTTCTCGACGCTCAGCTCGCATTTCCTGACCTACGATACGTTCAGCACGATCGCGAACCAGATCCCCGATCTCGTCGTGATGTCGGTCGGGATGACGTTCGTGCTGATCATCGCCGGCATCGACCTGTCGGTCGGCTCGGTGCTCGCGCTGGCCGCGTCGATGGTCAGCGTGGCCGCGCTGAAATGGCATTGGGGGCCGCTGCCCGCCGCGCTGATCGGGATCGCGGTCGCGACCGTGACCGGCTCGCTGACGGGCGCGATCACGGTGGGCTGGCGGATTCCGTCGTTCATCGTGTCGCTCGGCGTGCTCGAGGCCGCGCGCGGTGTCGCGTACCAGCTGACGAATTCGCGCACGGCCTACATCGGCGACGCGTTCGATTTCCTCTCGAACCCGATCGCGCTCGGCATCTCGCCGGCGTTCCTGATCGCGGTCGCGGTGATGATCGCGGCGCAGTTCGTGCTCACGCGCACCGTGTTCGGGCGCTATCTTGTCGGTATCGGCACGAATGAAGAAGCCGTCCGGCTTGCCGGGGTTAACCCGCGGCCGTATAAAATCCTCGTATTCGCACTGATGGGCGCGCTCGCGGGGCTCGCGTCGCTGTTCCAGATCTCGCGGCTCGAGGCCGCCGACCCGAACGCGGGCGTGGGCCTCGAACTGCAGGTGATCGCGGCCGTCGTGATCGGCGGCACGAGCCTGATGGGCGGGCGCGGCTCGGTGATCAGCACGTTCTTCGGCGTGTTGATCATTTCCGTGCTGGCCGCGGGGCTGGCGCAGATCGGCGCGAACGAGCCGACCAAACGGATCATCACCGGGGCGGTGATCGTGGTGGCGGTCGTGCTCGATACGTATCGCAGCCGGCGCGCGCGCGCCCGGTAAAACTACACAGAAAGCAGACCAGAGAGAAACGGGAAATGGCGACGATCAAGGATGTGGCGGCCATGGCGGGCGTGTCGTTTACGACCGTCTCGCACGTGGTGAACAATTCGCGGCCGGTGTCCGCGGATGTGCGTGCGAAGGTCGAAGGCGCGATCCGCGAGCTGAACTACGTGCCATCGGCCGTGGCGCGCTCGCTGAAGGCGCGCTCGACGGCGACCATCGGCCTCGTCGTGCCGAACAGCACGAATCCGTACTTCGCGGAGCTTGCGCGCGGCATCGAGGACCAGTGCGCGGCCAACGGCTATTGCGTGTTCTTCTGCAACTCGGACGACGATCCCGTGAAGCAGCGCAACTACCTGCGCGTGCTGCAGGAAAAGCGCATCGACGGGCTGATCGTCGCGTCGGCCGGCGAGGACGCGGTGCTCGCGCAGACGCTCGCCGACGCGCATGCGCCGCTCGTCGTCGTCGACCGCAACATCGAGGGGCTCGCGGCCGATCTCGTGCAGATCGACCACGAACGCGGCGCCTACCTGGCGACGCGTCATCTGCTCGAACTCGGGCACGCGAAGATCGGCTGCATCACCGGGCCGACCGACACGGCCGTCAGCGCGATGCGCGTGCACGGCTTCATCCGCGCGATGGCCGAGCGCGGGATCGACATCGTGCCGGGCGCGATCGCGGAAAGCGATTTTTCATGCCTGGGCGGCTATCACGCGGCATCGCGGCTGTTCGAGTCGGTGCACCCGAGCGCGATTTTCGCGGGCAACGACCTGATGGGCGTCGGCGCGCTGCGCGCGGCGGCCGAGCGCGGCATGCGCGTGCCGGACGACTGCTCGATCATCGGCTTCGACGACATCGAATTCTCCCGTTATACCTATCCGGCGCTGTCGACGGTCGGCCAGTCGGTGCGCGCCCTCGGCGAAATGGCCGCGCAGACGCTGATCGAGCGGATCGGCGGCGGCTCGACGGCCGCGCCGAGCCGTCGTCGTGTCGTGTCGCCGCGCCTGGTGCTGCGCGAATCGACGGCGGTCTACCGCGAGCCGGCCGCGCCGGGTGCTCGCCCATGACGGCGCGTGCGGCAGGCGCCGGCCGCGTGACAGTGGTCGGCAGCCTCAACATGGATCTCGTCGTACGGGCGTCGCGGCTGCCGTTGCCGGGCGAAACGCTCGCCGGTCACGCGTATGCGCAGGCCGCGGGGGGCAAGGGCGGCAACCAGGCCGTCGCGGCCGCACGGCTCGGCGCGCAGGTCGCGATGATCGGCTGCGTCGGCGTGGATGCGCACGGCACCGCGCTGCGGGCCGGCCTCGAGACCGAAGGCATCGACTGCTCGCGGCTCGCGACGAGCAAGACGGCGTCGACCGGCGTCGCCTTGATCGTCGTCGACGACGCCAGCCAGAACACGATCGTGATCGTCGCGGGCGGCAACGGCGAAGTCACGACGGATACGGTGGCGCGGCACGAGGCGGCGCTGGCCGCGACCGACGTGCTGATCTGCCAGCTCGAGACGCCGCCGGACGCCGTGTTCGCCGCGCTGTCGGCCGGGCGGCGGCTCGGCCGCACCGTGGTGCTCAATCCGGCGCCTGCCGTCGCGCCGCTGCCGGACGGCTGGCTGCCGCTGGTCGATTACCTGATCCCGAACGAAGTCGAGGCGGCCGCGCTGACCGGGCTGCCGGTGCGCAATCCGGCCGAGGCGGAAGCCGCGGCGCGTGCATTGCGGGCAGCCGGCGCGCGCAATGTGCTGATCACGCTCGGCGCGCGCGGCGTGTTCGCGCTGACGGCCGACGGCGCGGCACGCCACTATCCGGCCCCCGTCGTCAAGGCGGTCGACACGACCGCGGCGGGCGACACCTTCATCGGCGGTTTCTCCGCACGGCTCGCGGCCGGCGCGGACGTCGATGCCGCCATCCGCTTCGCGCAACGCGCGGCGGCGCTGTCGGTCACGCGCGCAGGCGCGCAGCCGTCGATTCCCACGCTCGCCGAACTGGCCGAATAGGGCTGGATCGCGCATCCCGGCCGGCGCATGCGACAACAGTCGGCCGGCTATCTTTCCCCACTTGTCTGTCCTCGATTACTTGCCGTGCGCGTTCGCGAAGCGGGCCGGCGATGCTTCGCCCCTATTATTCTGGAATCTGTAATGAACTGGTGAATTGCTGAAAAAATTGATGTGAATACCATCAAGCTGCGCAACATCCGGTCGTAAATACACCTGGGCGAAACACTGTTTCGAAAAACGGGCCTTGCCCGTTCACGACGACGCAACACAGGAAGAATGATGGTGATCGGAAACCTGACGATACGTGCGCGCATCGGTATGACGATGGCGTTTCTCGCGGTACTGCTGGGCGTGATTGGCGTACTCGGCGTGTACGGGATGACGCGCTCGAACGATGCGACGCGCGAGATTTTCACGAACCAGATGCCGAGCGCGGTCGACGTGGCCGTTGCCGAAATGTACGCGGCGCGCGAGCGCCTGGCGCTCGATCGCGCCGCGTTGCTGGCGGGCACGCCCGACTCGGCTGCGGCCGTGGAACGCAGCCGCGCGATGCGCACGCAGTCCGACGCGTGGTGGCAAAAATACCTTGCACTGCCGCGTGGCCCGGAGGAAGACCGGCTCGCGCAGGACGTCGCCGCGAAGCGGCAGGCGCTGCAGCGCAGTTGCGACGCGTTCGGAGGGCTGGTCGCGGCGGGCGACCACGACCGGATCGGCGAGGGCGCCAAGCAGCTCTCGACGCTTTATAACGAGCTTTCGGTTGCGGGCGAAGCACTGCGCAATTTCCAGTTCACCGACGGGCAGGCGGGCTTCAACCGCGCGGAATCGTTGTACGAGACGCTGCGCGTGCTGTCGATCGTCCTGCTTGCGGCCGGTCTGGTTGCCGCCGCGTTTTCCTGGCTGACGCTCAGCCGTGCGATCGGCCGTCCGCTCGCGGACGCACTCGCGCATTTCGACGCGATCGCCGCGGGCGACCTGCGCCGCTCGATCGTCGTGCATCGGCGCGACGAAATGGGCCAGCTCCTGGACGGTCTCGCGAGGATGCAGCGCGGCCTCGTCGACACGGTGCGCACCGTGCGCGGCGGCAGCGAGTCGATCGCGACCGCGGCGCGCCAGATCGCCGCCGGCAACATCGACCTGTCGTCGCGCACGGAAGAGCAGGCGTCCGCGCTGCAGGAAACCGCATCGAGCATGGAACAGCTGACCGGCACCGTGAAGCAGAACGCGGACAATGCGCGGCAGGCAAGCTCGCTGGCAGCGAACGCGTCGGAGATTGCAAACAAGGGCAATACGGTAGTCGGCCAGGTGGTCGGCACGATGGGCGAGATCAACGACAGCTCCGCGAAGATCGCGGACATCATCGCAATCATCGAGGGAATCGCGTTCCAGACCAACATCCTGGCGCTGAACGCGGCGGTCGAAGCCGCGCGCGCCGGCGAGGAAGGCCGCGGCTTCGCGGTCGTCGCGGGCGAGGTGCGCAGTCTCGCGCAGCGTTCGTCGAGCGCGGCCAAGGAGATCAAGATGCTGATCGACGCGTCGGTGGAGCGCATCCGGACGGGGTCGACGCTGGTCGACGAAGCCGGCCGCACGATGAGCGACGTGATCGGTGCGGTGCAGCGCGTGACCGACATCATGGGCGAGATCGCGGCGGCGTCCGAGGAACAGAGCGGCGGCATCGACCAGGTCGCGCGCGCGGTCGCGCAGATGGACGAGGTCACCCAGCAGAACGCCGCGCTCGTCGAGGAAGCGGCGGCCGCCGCGCAATCGCTCGACGAACAGGCCGCGCGCCTGCGCGAGACGGCGTCGGTGTTCCGGATCGACGACGACGCGGCGCAGCCGGCGACCGCTGCCGCCGCACGTCAGGCGCCGCGCGCGGTGCCCGCAGCGGCTGCGGTGCCGGTTTCGCCTCCCGCGCCGGCCGTGGCGCGCAATGATCGTGATGCAGCGCCGAAGCGCGCCGCGCCGGCGCGCAAGCCGGCTGCCGCGGCCGCTCCGGTGGCTGCCGGCGCCGACGACTGGGAAACGTTCTGATTCGCGCGTGACGCGCATCTTTTCGCGGTAACGCTCCCCGGTATCTTTCCCCGTATCTCTCCCCATTTGGCAGCACACGACGCCCGCGACATGCGGGCGTCGTCGTTTCGACCGATGGAATGTGACAGCGCACGTGAAAGTTCGTGCGTCGCCGTGCGCTGCGTGTTCGCATCCGCACTACGGGTATCTCCGGACGATGCGAAAAAAATTTGTAACGGCGCGCGCAGCGTGTCGTCGTAAACGTCCGCTCGAACGTCTAGGGATGAAGGGGGAGTGAAGGGTGCCGCGACGACGACGGAGGTGTCCAACGCACGAGACGTTCCGATGCTCGACGAGACGTCGCGGATGCCGTTTCTGCGACACGGGAGATCGATTGTAAAGCGTCGAAATGCGTTGTCCAAGCGGTGTTGTCGAGAATGACGAACTTCATACGAAGATGTCGTGAAAAAAAATAAGAAAGGGTTTAGGATGAATTCGAACGCGCTTGCTTCTGCGCAGTCATAGAAGGCAGGCACGTCTTCAGACTCAGGCGAGGGAGGTAGCATGGATATTTACAGCAGCTTCGCGAACCGCTTCGAAAAAACGCGAGAGGAAGAGTTCTCGCTGGAGGAGTACCTCGCGCTCTGCAAGAACGATCCGTCAGCGTACGCCACGGCTGGCGAACGCATGCTGGCTGCAATCGGGGAACCCGAACAAATCGATACCCGCATCGACCCGCGCCTGTCGCGGATCTTCGCGAACAAGGTTATCAAGGTCTATCCCGCGTTCCGTGAATTCTACGGAATGGAGGAAGTGATCGAGCAGGTGGTCGCGTACTTCCGCCACGCTGCGCAAGGGCTCGAAGAGAAGAAGCAGATTCTCTACCTGCTCGGCCCGGTGGGCGGCGGCAAGTCGTCGATCGCCGAGCGCCTGAAGCAGCTGATGGAGCGTGTGCCGTTCTATGCGCTGAAGGGTTCGCCCGTCAACGAATCGCCGCTCGGGCTGTTCGACTACGACGAAGACGGCCCGATCCTCGAAGAGCAGTACGGCATTCCGCGCCGCTACCTGAAGAGCATCCTGAGTCCCTGGGCCGTCAAGCGCCTGCACGAATACAACGGCGATATCCGCCAGTTCCGCGTGGTACGCCGCTTTCCGTCGATCCTGCGGCAGATCGGCATCGCGAAGACGGAACCTGGCGACGAGAACAACCAGGACATTTCGTCGCTCGTCGGCAAGGTCGACATCCGCAAGCTCGAACAGTATGCGCAGGACGACGCCGATGCGTACAGCTACTCGGGCGGCCTGTGCCTGGCGAACCAGGGCCTGCTCGAATTCGTCGAAATGTTCAAGGCGCCGATCAAGGTGCTGCACCCGTTGCTGACCGCGACGCAGGAAGGCAACTTCAAGGGCACCGAAGGATTCGGCGCGATTCCGTTCGACGGGGTGATCCTCGCGCACTCGAACGAGTCGGAGTGGAAGGCCTTCCGTAACAACCGCAACAACGAGGCACTGCTCGACCGGATCTTCGTCGTGAAGGTGCCGTACTGCCTGCGCGTGTCGGAAGAGATCAAGATCTACGAGAAGCTGATCCGCAACTCGTCGCTGGCCGAGGCCGTGTGCGCGCCGGGCACGCTGAAGATGATGTCGCAGTTCTCGGTGCTGTCGCGCCTGCATGAGCCGGAGAATTCGAGCCTGTTCTCGAAGATGCAGGTGTACGACGGCGAAAACCTGAAGGACACCGATCCGAAAGCGAAGTCGTACCAGGAGTATCGCGACTATGCGGGCGTGGACGAAGGGATGACCGGCGTGTCGACGCGCTTCGCGTTCAAGATCCTGTCGCGCGTGTTCAACTTCGACTCGAGCGAGGTCGCGGCCAACCCCGTGCACCTGATGTACGTGCTCGAACAGCAGATCGAACGCGAGCAGTTCCCGCCGGAGACCGAGCAGAAGTACCTGTCGTTCGTGAAGGACGTACTCGCGTCGCGCTACGCGGAGTTCATCGGCAAGGAGATCCAGACGGCTTACCTCGAGTCGTATTCGGAGTACGGGCAGAACATCTTCGACCGCTACGTCACGTATGCGGACTTCTGGATCCAGGACCAGGAATTCCGCGATCACGACACGGGCGAGAGCTTCGACCGCGCCGCGCTGAATGCGGAGCTGGAGAAGATCGAGAAGCCGGCCGGGATCAGCAATCCGAAGGATTTCCGCAACGAGATCGTGAACTTCGTGTTGCGTGCACGGGCGGCGAACGCCGGGAAGAACCCCGTGTGGACGAGCTACGAGAAGTTGCGCGTCGTGATCGAGAAGAAGATGTTCTCGAATACCGAGGAACTGTTGCCGGTGATTTCGTTCAACGCCAAGGGTTCGGCGGAGGAGCAGCGCAAGCATGAGGACTTTGTGAACCGGATGGTCGCGAAGGGCTATACGCCGAAGCAGGTGAGGCTGCTTTGCGACTGGTACCTGCGCGTGCGCAAGTCGTCATGACGCGCGCGGTACCGCGCCCGTGCGGCGAGTCCGTACGGGCGCTTTCAGAGGCGCCGCCCGCATGACGGCAGACGGCATGCGCGGCGAGTGCCCCGGCAGATCGACTTTCGAGCGGGAGACCGGGAGTGCTTCATCAAATCATCGACCGCAGGCTGGCCGGCAAGAACAAGAGCATCGCCAACCGCGAACGCTTTCTGCGTCGCGTCAAGAACTACATTCGTCGTGCCGTGTCCGACGCGGTGCGCGACCGTAGCATCAAGGATATCCAGAGCACGCAAAGCATCACGATTCCGCGCAAGGACATCGCCGAGCCGAATTTCCGGCACGCGCCGGGCGGGCGTCGCGAATACGTGCACCCGGGCAACGAGGACTACGTGCGCGGCGACAAGATTCCGCGTCCGCAGGGCGGCTCGGGCGGCGGCGGCAGTCAGGCGAGCAACGAAGGCGAAGGGCAGGACGACTTCGTGTTCGAGCTGTCCCGCGACGAATTCATGCAGTACTTCTTCGACGACCTCGAACTGCCGCGCCTCGTGAAGACGCACCTGCTGACGGTGCCGAGCTGGAAGAACGTGCGCGCGGGCTGGTCGGCGGAAGGCACGCCGAACAACATCGACGTCGTGCGCTCGCTGCGCAGCGCGCTCGGGCGACGCATCGCGCTCGGTTCGCCGCTCGTCAACGAGCTGCGCGAACTCGAAGCGCGGCTCGAGGTGATGAAGCTCGATCCGGAAGACCGTCGCGAGGATATCGCGACGCTCGAGGCCGAGATCCATCATCTGAAGGGGCGCATCTGGCGGATCCCGTTCATCGATCCGTTCGACCTGCGCTACATCAACCGCGTGAAGCAGCCGCAACCGTCGAGCCAGGCCGTGATGTTCTGCCTGATGGACGTGTCGGGCTCGATGGACGAGCAGCGCAAGGATCTCGCGAAACGCTTCTTCATCCTGCTGTACCTGTTCCTGAAGCGCAACTATGAGCGCATCGAGGTCGTGTTCATCCGTCACCACACGCGCGCCGAGGAGGTCGACGAGGACACCTTCTTCCATTCGACCGAAAGCGGCGGCACCGTCGTGTCGAGCGCGCTCGAACTGATGCGCAAGGTGATGAACGAGCGCTACTCGCCGACCGAGTGGAACATCTACGGCGCGCAGGCGTCCGACGGCGACAACTGGACTGACGATTCGCCGAAGTGTCGCAAAATCCTGGAAGAGGATATCCTCACCAAGACGCGTTACTTCGCGTATATCCAGGTCGCCCCGGAAGAGCAGAACCTGTGGCTGGAGTACGCACAGCTGGCGCTGTCGCAACCGCACCTCGCGATGAAGAAAGTCGAATCGGCTGCCGATATTTACCCGGTGTTTCGCGAATTGTTCGAAAAGCAGGTGGAAATGTCATGACGACCCGCCATCTGCACAACGAGTCGCGCGGCTACGCGCCGCGCCCTTCCGGCGACGACACGGCCGGCCCTGCCGCATCGCAGCAAAGCGGCCGGACCGAACCGGCGGCGCCGGCCGCCGACTTGCCCGGTGCCGGGCAGAAGGAAGCGCGTATGAACGTTGCCGAACGCAAGCCGCTGCCGTGCCCGTCCGACTGGACGTTCGAGCTGCTCGAGGAATACGACACGCACATCTCGCAGGTCGCCGAGCAGTACGAGCTCGACATCTATCCGATCCAGCTCGAGCTGATCAGCGCCGAGCAGATGATGGATGCGTACGCGTCGGTCGGGATGCCGGTCAACTATCGCCACTGGTCGTTCGGCAAGCACTTCCTCGCGACCGAGAAAAGCTATCGCCGCGGCCAGATGGGCCTCGCGTACGAAATCGTCATCAACTCGAATCCCTGCATCGCGTATCTGATGGAAGAGAACACGATGACGATGCAGGCGCTCGTCATCGCGCACGCGGCGTACGGGCACAACTCCTTCTTCAAGGGCAACTACCTGTTCCGGCTGTGGACCGACGCGCACGCGATCATCGACTATCTCGTGTACGCGAAGAACTACGTCGCCGAATGCGAGGAGCGCTACGGCCTCGATCGCGTCGAGGAACTGCTCGATTCGTGCCATGCGCTGATGAACTACGGCGTCGACCGCTACAAGCGGCCGCAGAAGCCGTCGTTGTCGAAGGAGGCCGCGCTGCGGCGCGAGCGCGAGGCGTATCTGCAGTCGCAGGTCAACGAGCTGTGGCGCACGCTGCCGGGCAAGAAGCCCGAGCAGATGGAGGAGCAGGAAGGACGCTATCCGCCGGAGCCGCAGGAGAACCTGCTGTATTTCGCGGAGAAGAACGCGCCGCTGCTCGAGCCGTGGGAGCGGGAAGTGATCCGCATCGTGCGCAAGATCGGCCAGTACTTCTATCCGCAGCGGCAGACGCAGGTGATGAACGAAGGCTGGGCGACGTTCTGGCACTACACGCTGCTGAATACGCTGTACAACCAGGGCAAGCTGGAAGACGGCTTCATGATGGAGTTCCTGCACTCGCACAGCAACGTGGTCTACCAGCCGCCCGTCACGAAGCCGTACTACAGCGGGATCAACCCGTATGCGCTCGGCTTCTCGATGATGAGCGACATCCGCCGGATCTGCGAGGCGCCGACGGAAGAGGACTACAAGTGGTTTCCGGAGATCGCGGGCACCCCGTGGCTGCCGGCGATGCACTACGCGATGCGCAACTTCAAGGACGAGAGCTTCATCGCGCAGTACCTGTCGCCGAACCTGATCCGCGAGATGCGGCTGTTCTCGGTGCTCGACGACGACATGCGCGATTCGCTCGAGGTGTCGGCGATCCACGACGAGTCCGGCTACCAGTACGTGCGGCAGGCGTTGTCGCGGCAGTACGACATCCATCACCGCGAGCCGAACATCCAGGTGTGGGCCGTGAACACGCGCGGCGACCGCAGCCTCACGCTGCGCCATTTCATGACCGACAACCGCCATCTGTCGAACGACAGCGAGGAAGTGCTCAAGCACATGGCGCGGCTCTGGCAGTTCGACGTGTTCCTGGAAAGCGTCGACGAGGCCGGGACCGTGCGCAAGCGCTACGAGTGCCGCTACGTGCCGCCGGAGGTGCGCGTCTGACGATCGCCCGAGAGCAGTTTGCACCGGACGCCAGCCTGAGGGCTGGCGTTTTCATATGACGAACGCGTACCGGGAGAAAAATTTTCTACATCCGGACGAACCCGGAAAGCCCGTTACTTTACATTTCGCTAAAATCCCGTAGCGCCGTGCCGCCGGAACCGGTGCCACGTGCGACCGTACGCGACGGCCCGCGAGCCGTCTCGCCCAGAAAGCACTAAAAGGAACAGACCAACCCATGGACGTCCAGACCGACCAAGCTGCGCTGTCCGCGCATGACACCCGGCGGCGCGTGTTCGCCATCGTCGGCGCCTCGTCGGGCAACCTCGTCGAGTGGTTCGACTTCTACATCTACTCGTTCTGCGCGCTGTACTTCGCACCGGCGTTCTTCCCGAGCGGCAACACGACCACGCAGCTGCTGAACACGGCCGGCGTGTTCGCGGCCGGCTTCCTGATGCGTCCGATCGGCGGCTGGCTGTTCGGCCGCATCGCCGACCGTCACGGCCGTCGCACGGCGATGATGATCTCGGTGCTGATGATGTGCGGCGGCTCGCTCGTGATCGCGGTGCTGCCGACCTATGCGCAGATCGGCGCGCTGGCGCCGGCGCTGCTGCTGGTCGCGCGCCTGTTCCAGGGGCTGTCGGTGGGCGGCGAATACGGGACGAGCGCAACCTACATGAGCGAAGTCGCGCTGAAGGGGCGGCGCGGTTTCTTCGCGTCGTTCCAGTACGTGACGCTGATCGGCGGCCAGCTGTGCGCGCTGCTGGTGCTGGTGATCCTGCAGCAGGCGCTGTCGAACGACGAGCTGAAGGCGTGGGGCTGGCGCATTCCGTTCGTCTGCGGGGCGGCGGCCGCGCTGATCTCGCTGTACCTGCGCAAATCGCTCGACGAGACGTCGACGAGCGCATCGCGTGACAAGAAGGACGCGGGCACGATCCGCGGCGTGTGGCAGCACAAGGGCGCCTTCTTCACGGTGGTCGGCTTCACGGCCGGCGGCTCGCTGATCTTCTACACCTTCACGACGTACATGCAGAAGTACCTCGTGAATACGGCCGGCATGCATGCGAAGACGGCCAGCAACGTGATGACCGTCGCGCTGCTCGTCTACATGCTGATCCAGCCGGTGTTCGGCGCGCTGTCCGACAAGATCGGCCGCCGCACGTCGATGATCCTGTTCGGCACGTTCGCGGTGATCGGCACGGTGCCGCTGATGCACGCGCTGAAGACCGTCACGAGCCCGACGGCCGCGTTCGTGCTGATCACGATCGCGCTGGCGATCGTCAGCTTCTACACGTCGATCAGCGGCCTCATCAAGGCCGAGATGTTCCCGCCGGAAGTGCGCGCGATGGGCGTCGGCCTGTCGTATGCGGTCGCGAACGCGATCTTCGGCGGTTCGGCCGAGTACGTCGCGCTGTGGTTCAAGTCGATCGGCAGCGAGGAAACCTTCTACTGGTACGTGACGGTGCTGTGCGCGATCTCGCTGATCGTGTCGTGGCGGATGCGCGATCCGAGCAAGGAAGGGTACCTGCGTCACGAACCGTGATCGGCAGGGCAGCCCGCCGGGCTGCCCGCATCGACCGGCAACGTGCAACGGGACGGCGCTCCGCCATGCAGGCGGAGCGCCGTTTTTTTATGCGTGACGTTTTCGCATGGGCGCGTGCAAGCTCATCGCGGGGCGCACGATATCGATATCGGAATCGCTTCGTTGTCCGCAGCGGACGATGCGCTTATTCTGAACGCGTAGTTCGTGTGACACCTCCTTGACTGGGATTCGCGCCCGCTGCGTGCAGCGGGCGTTTTTTTGTGCGCATGCGCCGCATGCAGCCGCTGCAAGCCTCATCACGAAACCCGCAGAGCAAAGCACCATTTGTTGGTTCGGAATCGCCGCACGCGCTGATACGTTAGCGGCTTCGCGACGACACACAGCGTCGCGATGTTCCTCGAACCGGCCGCCGCGCGATCCGCGCCGGCCTTCATAACAAATCAGGTCGTGCTCATGAAACTCCACACTCTCGCTACGTGGCTCGTCGGGGCCGCACTCGTCACGGCCGGCACGGTCGCGCACGCGGACCGCCTCGACGACATCAGGAAGGCCGGCGTGCTGCGCGTCGCGACCTTCGACAGCAATCCGCCGTTCGGCTATGTCGACGGCAAGAGCAATCACATCGTCGGCCTCGACGTCGACTATGCGAAGGCGCTGGCCGACAAGCTCGGCGTGAAGCTGCAGCTGCAGCCGACCAATCCCGCGAACCGCATTCCGTTCCTGACCTCCGGCAAGGTCGATCTGGTGCTCGCGAACTTCACGATCACCGACGAGCGCGCGAAGCAGGTCGACTTCAGCATCCCGTATTTCTCGTCGGGCCAGCAGTTTCTCGCGAAGAAGGGCGTGCTGAAATCGGCCGACCAGCTGAACGGCTTGCGCGTCGGCGCGGACAAGGGCACGACGAACGAGATCACGCTGCGCGAGAAATTCCCGAAGGCGACGATCGTCGCGTACGACGACACGCCGTTCGCATTCGCCGCGCTGCGCGCCGGCAACGTGCAGGCGATCACGCAGGACGGGCCGAAGCTGATCGGCCTGCTCGCGAACGTGCCCGACAAGCAGAACTACGAGATCCCGGCATTCACGATCTCCAACGACTACATGGGCGTCGGCGTGCCGAAGGGCGAGACGCGCCTGCTCGGCTTCGTCAACGACACGCTCAAGGGGCTCGAGGCGAATGGCCGCGCGGGCCAGATCTACGACGCGTGGTTCGGTCCGACGACGAAGACGCCGCTCACGCGCATCTTCCGCATCGGCGACAAGACCTGAGTCGCATGCAGGACGCGCCGCGCTCCGCCATCGGTCGTGCCGGTGCGCGGGGATCGCGGCGTTTTTCGTTTCTCTTGATCGCTTGCTTCGCGCCCGCACCACCATGCTCGGCTTGGCTCCCAAATATCTGTCCTGGCTCTGGCAGGGCTTCCTGCTGACGCTCGGCCTTGCGGCCGCGTCGGCGCTCGCCGCGACGGTCGGCGGACTGCTGCTCGCCGTCATGCGGCATCCGCGCGGAACGGCGCCGCGCACGCTCGCGGCCGGCTATGTCGTCGCGTTCCGCAACACGCCGTTGCTCGTGCAGTTGCTGTTCTGGTATTTCGGCGTCGCGTCGTTGCTGCCCGACACATGGGTCGCATGGCTGAACGCGCGCCATCAGCTGAGCGCGGGCCCGTTCACGCTCGCATGGCCGTCGTTCGAGTTCGTCGCGGGCTGGTTCGGGTTGAGCGCGTACACGGCCGCGTTCGTCGCCGAGGAATGCGAAGCCGGGCTGCGCGGCGTGCGCCGTGCGCAGCATGATGCGGCCGCGGCGCTCGGCCTCACGCCGATGCAGTCGCTGCGCTACGTCGTGCTGCCGCAGGCCGTGCGCATCGCGCTGCCGCCGTTGTTCGGCCAATACATGAATCTCGTGAAGAACTCGTCGCTCGCGATGGCGATCGGTGTCGCCGAGCTGTCGTACGCGTCGCGGCAGGTCGAGACGGAGACGTTCAAGACCTTTGCCGCCTTCGGTGTCGCGACCGTGCTGTACGTCGCCGCGGTGGCCGCGATCGAGGCCGGTGCCTACGCGGCCACGCAATGGCGCGACCGGCTCGGGGCGAGGCGTTGACGATGGATCTCTCGCTCCTGCTCGACAACCTGCCGTACCTGCTCGTCGGCGCATTCCCGGATGGCCCGCTCGGCGGCGCCGCGCTGTCGCTTGTGCTGGCGATCGCGTCGGCCATCGCATCGGCGGTGCTGGGCGTGGCGCTCGGCGTCGCGATGGCGCTCGCGCGCGGCCCGCTGCGCGTGCTGCTGCTCGCGTTCATCGGCTTCTTTCGCGCGATTCCGGTGCTGATGCTGATCTTCTGGACGTACTTCCTGATGCCGATGCTGCTGCACATGGACGTGCCGGGGCTCGCGACGGTCGTGTGCGCGCTGGCGCTGATCGGCGGCGCGTATCTCGCGCATGCGGTGCATGCGGGCATCGTCGCGGCCGGCGACGGGCAGTGGCAGGCGGGGCTGTCGCTCGGGCTCACGCGCTGGCAGACCGTGCGCTACGTGCTGCTGCCGCAGGCGATCCGGATCATGACGCCGTCGTTCGTCAACCAGTGGGTCGCGCTCGTGAAGGACACGTCGCTCGCGTATATCGTCGGCGTGCCGGAACTGTCGTTCGTCGCGACGCAGGTGAACAACCGGCTGATGGTGTATCCGGCGCCGATCTTCCTGTTCGTCGCGGCGATCTATCTGGTGCTGTGCACGTCGCTCGACGGTGCGGCGCGCTGGTTGCTGTCGCGTCGTCCTCGCGCGGAGCGCATCGCGCGGGCTGCGGCTGAACGCACGGAACAGGTGCGGTGACGGCGTGCGCGCCGCGTGCGATGCATGCGGCGCGTTTCCGGTGATGAAGGTGAGAGCGTGCGGCTATCCGCAGCGGGCCGCGTCGTCGCCGAGCGAGCGGCGACGGGCGTGAAGGTGCTTCAGAACTTCGGTGCTTGAGAACTTCAGCACTTCAGCGCGTCAGCGTCAGGACGCGCTGTAGTGCGTATCGAACACCGAACGCAGCGTCGACGGACCGGTCGCGAAATCGCCCCACAGCGGGCCGTCGCTCTGCGCGAATGCAAACGGCGTCGTACTGATCGACGCGAGGCGGAAGCGCCATTGCGCCGCTTCCTGGCGGAACGCGGTGAGCTGCATGTCGGACAGCCCCGTCTGCGCGCTCGCGAGCGTGACGAGCGGATCGACCGGGTCGTTCGCGACGCGCACTTCGAAATGCAGGTGCGGACCGGTGGCCGCGCCGGTCATCCCGACCGAGCCGATGCGCTGGCCCTGCTTGACGGTTTCGCCGGTCTTCAGCCCGCGCGCGAACGCGGACAAATGCGCGTAGTAGGTCGAATAACCGTCGGCGTGATCGACGATCACGTAGTGGCCGTAGCCGCCCGGATCGGTTCCGACGAACGACACGATGCCGTCGGCCGCCGCATTGACGGGCGTGCCGGACGGTGCGGCGAGGTCGACGCCGGTATGGAATGCCATCGCCTGCGACAGCGGGTGGACGCGCTCGCCGAAGAACGAGCTGATGCGCGTCCACTTGACCGGCATCGTGAACGCGGCCGCTTCGAGCGGCGCGCCGTCGAGCGTGTAGTACGCGCCGTGGTCGGCGCCCGGCGCGCGGAACCAGATCGCCCCGAACGTGCGGCCCGCGACGCGCAGCTCGAGCGCGGTGAGGTGCGGCGTGCCGTTGTTGGTGTCGTACGCGATGCGGTAGTAGTCGCCGCGCTGCGCGCCAGCGCGCAGCGCGACCTTGCCGGTGACGAGATCGCCGAGCTGGATGCGCACTTCGGGCGGCACGTCGAGACGGTTCAGCGTATCGGACAGCGTGAGTTCGATGTCGCCCGCGCGCATTCCGTGCTGCTGCTCGGGCGGCGCGAGCTGGAACAGGCTCGTATAGCCGAGCATGTCGTTGCGGTGCGCGCTGAGCGGCGCGAACAGGCCCGGCTGCAGGTTGCGGTCGGGGCGTTCGTCGCGTTCGTTGCGCTCGCCGATCGTGCGCGCGAGTTCGCTCGTCACGAAATGCTGCGCGGTGGGAAACGGCGTGTCGGACAGCACGCGCTGCGGCAGCGCGGCCGTGCCCGAGTCGACGGCGCCCGGCAGTTGCGAGACGGCCGGCAGCGCGGCGGCGAGACCGAAGGCGGCGAGGGCGCCGAGCACGGCGGCCGGCACGAGCGCGCGCACGAGGCGCTGCGCGCGCCCGGGCGCGAAAGCATCAGGAATTGCGGCAGGCTTGACCAAAGGTGTCCACATCCAGGAAAAGCGGTTCAAAGAGGTGTGGGCGGGAACCATCGGCGGCAGATCCGTCGGGTGACGACGGGGCGGGCGACGGGCGTGCAACAAAACAGGCCCCGCCAGGGGCCTGTGTCGTTTCCGTTCGACCCAACTCGCGGGCAGGCCCGCTTCGAACGGCGGCGTGACCTTTCCGGGTCGAACCCGGTTTATCACGAAGACGCTAAAGAAAGATGACAGCGTCAGTCTACCGATGTTCCGCGAAACGTTAAAAATTTTAAAGAGGGTCGGCTCATTCGTTTCGCACTGCGGTAAATCGGGTTAAATCAGCATTTATTGCGCGGCTTTTCGTCAGACAGGAAATTTTTGCGCGCGCACGCGCAGCGCGGCGGATGTCCTGACCGCGTCGAAGCCGGCGTCGAGCATCGCTTCCGCGTCGTTCCACAGATTGCCGCGCAAGCGGTTGGTCCAGATCATCGATGCGAACACGCCTTCGAGCAGCGACACGAGATGGACGGCCGCGAGATGCACGTCGAGATCGGCGGCCAGTTCGCCGGCCGCGATCGCGCGGCGCAGCAGCGCCTTGGTGATGCGCAGCATCTGCAGCTCGAGCAGCATGCGGCGGCGCTGCAACGCGCCGTTCTCCTCGCTCTGCTCGCATTTCGTATAGAGGATCACGAGCACGCGCTGCATCGCGCCCGGCTCGCCGCATTGCCGCAGGTAATGCGATGCCGCGCGGCGCAGCGTGGCGAACGCGGGCAGGCTGTCGACCGCGTCGAACCCTTCCGACGTACGCGCGAATGCGCGGTCGCACATCGCGAGACACACTTCCATCTTGTTGCGGTAATGGCCGTACACGGCGCCCCGCGACATTCCGGCGGCCTCGGCGAGGTCCGCCATCGCGGTTTGCGCGACGCCTTTTTCGAGCAGCACGAGCTCGGCGGCGTCGAGGATCCGGTGCTTGATGGCGAGCGATTCTTCCCGGGTCTTGCGGGCCATGTCGTGAATTTCCTTACAGTTCGCTGTCGTTTTATTGAGACAGTATGGCGGCCGGATGACGACCGCCTGTATTTAATCAGTCGTGACTGATTATAATCGGCCACCCTGAGCCGCCGCATTGTATCGGCGGCGAACGATCCGAGGTCAGCACATGAATAACAAACGCTCCCTGGGGCGCCGCCTGCGGCTGGCGTCGTTCGCGCTCGCGGCCGTGCTGGCCGCGACCGGCTGCGGAAAGGGCGAACGGGACAAGGCGCCGGAGGCCATCCAGAACGCGACGGTCGTGACGGTGCGTCCGACGGCCGTGCCGATGACCGTCGAATTGCCGGGCCGGCTCGACGCATATCGGCAGGCGGAAGTGCGCGCGCGGGTCGCGGGCATCGTCACCGCGCGGACTTACGAGGAAGGCCAGGAAGTGAAGCAGGGCGCGGTGCTGTTCCGCATCGACCCCGCACCGCTGAAGGCCGCGCGCGACGCAGCGAGAGGGGCGCTCGCGAAGGCGCAGGCCGCCGCGCTCGCGGCGAGCGACAAGCGCCGCCGTTACGACGACCTGGTGCGCGACCGCGCGGTCAGCGAGCGCGATCACACCGAGGCCGTCGCGGGCGACACGCAGGCGAAGGCCGACGTCGCGTCCGCGCAGGCCGAGCTCGCCCGCGCGCAACTGCAGCTCGACTATGCGACCGTCACCGCGCCGATTTCGGGCCGCGCCCGGCGCGCGCTCGTGACCGAAGGCGCGCTCGTCGGCCAGGACCAGGCGACGCCGCTCACGACCGTCGAGCAGCTCGACCCGATCTACGTGAATTTCTCGCAGCCGGCGGCCGACGTCGACGCACTGCGCCGCGCGGTGAAGAGCGGGCGCGCGACGGGCATCGCGCAGCACGACGTCACGGTGACGCTGCTGCGCGCCGACGGCACCGCGTATCCGCTGAAGGGCAAGCTGCTGTTCAGCGATCTCGCGGTCGATCCGACCACCGATACCGTCGCGATGCGCGCGCTGTTCCCGAATCCCGAGCGCGAACTGCTGCCGGGCGCGTATGTGCGGATCGCGCTCGACGCGGCCGTCGACCAGCGCGCGATCCTCGTGCCGCGCGATGCGCTGCTGCGCACGGCCGATCGCACATCGGTGCGCGTGGTCGACGAGAACGGCAAGGTGAAGGACGTCGAAGTCGCCGCCGACCGGATGAGCGGCCGCGACTGGCGCATCACGCGCGGTCTCGCGGGCGGCGAGCGCGTGATCGTCGACAACGCCGCGCAGTTCGCGCCGGATACCACCGTCAAGCCCGTCGAGCAGGCCTCGCCGACGAAGGCCTCGTCGGCGAAGGCCGCATCACCGGCGGCCGCCCGTCAAACCTGACCGGTTCACATAGACCAACATGGCACGTTTCTTCATCGATCGCCCCGTCTTCGCGTGGGTGATCGCACTCTTCATCATGCTCGGCGGCGTGTTCGCGATTCGCGCGCTGCCCGTCGCGCAGTATCCGGACATCGCGCCGCCCGTCGTCAGCATCTATGCGACGTATCCGGGTGCGTCCGCGCAGGTCGTCGAGGAATCGGTGACCGCGCTGATCGAGCGCGAGATGAACGGCGCGCCGGGGCTGCTGTATACGTCCGCGACGAGCAGCGCCGGGATGGCATCGCTCTACCTGACGTTCAAGCAGGGCGTCAACGCCGATCTCGCGGCCGTCGAAGTGCAGAACCGGCTGAAGACGGTCGAGGCGCGGCTGCCCGAACCCGTGCGGCGCGACGGCATCCAGGTCGAGAAGGCCGCGGACAACATCCAGCTCGTCGTGTCGCTGACGTCCGACGACGGCCGGATGAGCGACGTGCAGCTCGGCGAATACGCGTCGGCGAACGTCGTGCAGGCGCTGCGCCGCGTCGACGGCGTCGGCCGGGTGCAGTTCTGGGGCGCCGAATACGCGATGCGGATCTGGCCCGACCCGGTGAAGCTGGCCGGGCACGGCCTCACCGCGTCGGACATCGCGTCGGCCGTGCGTGCGCACAACGCGCGCGTGACGGTCGGCGACATCGGCCGCAGCGCGGTGCCGGACAGCGCACCGATCGCGGCGACGGTGTTCGCCGACGCGCCGCTGAAGACGCCGGCCGACTTCGGCGCGATCGCGCTGCGCACGCAGCCGGACGGCGCCGCGCTCTACCTGCGCGACGTCGCGCGCATCGAGTTCGGCGGCAACGACTACAACTATCCGTCGTACGTGAACGGCAAGGTCGCCACGGGCATGGGCATCAAGCTCGCGCCGGGCTCGAACGCGGTGGCCACCGAGCAGCGCGTGCGCGCGGCGATGGACGCGCTGTCCGCCTACTTCCCGCCGGGCGTGAAATACCAGATCCCGTACGAGACGTCGTCGTTCGTGCGCGTGTCGATGAACAAGGTCGTCACGACGCTCGTCGAGGCCGGCGTGCTGGTGTTCCTCGTGATGTTCCTGTTCATGCAGAACCTGCGCGCGACGCTGATCCCCACGCTCGTCGTGCCGGTCGCGCTCGCGGGCACGTTCGGCGTGATGCATGCGGCCGGCTTCTCGATCAACGTGCTGACGATGTTCGGGATGGTGCTCGCGATCGGCATCCTCGTCGACGATGCGATCGTCGTCGTCGAGAACGTCGAGCGACTGATGGTCGAGGAAGGGCTCGGGCCCTACGACGCGACCGTCAAGGCGATGCAGCAGATCAGCGGCGCGATCGTCGGCATCACGGTCGTGCTGACGTCGGTGTTCGTGCCGATGGCGTTCTTCGGCGGCGCGGTGGGCAACATCTACCGGCAGTTCGCGCTGGCGCTCGCGGTCTCGATCGGCTTCTCGGCGTTTCTCGCGCTGTCGCTGACGCCCGCGTTGTGCGCGACGCTGCTCAAGCCGGTATCCGGCGACCATCACGAAAAGCGCGGTTTCTTCGGCTGGTTCAACCGCTTCGTCGCGCGCTCGACGCAGCGCTATGCGACGCGCGTCGGCGCGATGCTGAACAAGCCGCTGCGCTGGCTGGTCGTGTACGGTGCGCTGACCGCGGCGGCCGCGCTGATGCTCACGCAACTGCCGAGCGCGTTCCTGCCCGACGAGGACCAGGGCAACTTCATGGTGATGGTGATCCGGCCGCAGGGCACGCCGCTCGCGGAAACGATGCAGAGCGTGCGCGAGGTCGAATCGTACATTCGTCGCGACGAGCCGGCCGCGTACACGTTCGCGCTCGGCGGCTTCAACCTGTACGGCGAGGGGCCGAACGGCGGGATGATCTTCGTCACGCTGAAGAACTGGAAGGAGCGCAAGGCCGGGCGCGATCACGTGCAGGCGATCGTCGCGCGCATCAACGCGCGCTTCGCGGGCACGGCGAACACCACGGTGTTCGCGATGAACTCGCCGGCGCTGCCCGATCTCGGTTCGACGGGCGGCTTCGACTTCCGGCTGCAGAACCGTGGCGGGCTCGACCATGCGGCGTTCAGCGCCGCGCGCGAGCAATTGCTCGCGGCGGGCGGCAAGGATCCGGCGCTCACCGACCTGATGTTCGCCGGCACGCAGGACGCGCCGCAGCTCAAGCTCGACATCGATCGTGCCAAGGCGTCGGCGCTCGGCGTGTCGATGGACGAGATCAATACGACGCTCGCGGTGATGTTCGGCTCCGACTATATCGGCGACTTCATGCACGGCACGCAGGTGCGCCGCGTGATCGTGCAGGCCGACGGGCGGCACCGGCTCGATCCGGACGATGTGCAGAAGCTGCGCGTGCGCAACGCGCGCGGCGAGATGGTGCCGCTCGCGGCGTTCGCGACGCTGCACTGGACGCTCGGGCCGCCGCAGCTCACGCGCTACAACGGCTATCCGTCGTTCACGATCAACGGCTCGGCCGCGCCGGGCCACAGCAGCGGCGAAGCGATGGCCGCGATCGAGCGGCTCGCCGCGAAACTGCCGGCCGGCATCGGTTACGCGTGGTCGGGGCAGTCGTTCGAGGAGCGGCTGTCGGGCGCACAGGCGCCGATGCTGTTCGCGCTGTCGGTGCTCGTCGTGTTTCTCGCGCTCGCGGCGCTGTACGAGAGCTGGTCGATTCCGTTCGCGGTGATGCTGGTGGTGCCGCTCGGCGTGATCGGCGCGGTGCTCGGCGTCACGCTGCGCGCGATGCCGAACGACATCTACTTCAAGGTGGGGCTGATCGCGACGATCGGGTTGTCCGCGAAGAACGCGATCCTGATCGTCGAAGTCGCGAAGGACCTGGTCGCGCAGCGCATGTCGCTCGTCGACGCGGCGCTCGAGGCCGCGCGCCTGCGGCTGCGGCCGATCGTGATGACGTCGCTCGCATTCGGCGTCGGCGTGCTGCCGCTCACGTTCGCATCGGGCGCCGCGTCCGGCGCGCAGATGGCGATCGGCACCGGCGTGCTCGGCGGCGTGATCACGGCGACGGTGCTCGCGGTATTCCTCGTCCCGCTGTTTTTCGTGATCGTCGGCCGCCTGTTCGACGTCGGCCCGCGCCGGCGCGGCGGGTCGCGGCCGGCGACGATGGAGGGTGCGCAATGACGTTTCACCTGAAGGCGCGCTCGACGCCGCGGGCCCCGGTCGCGCTGGCCGCGGCACTCGCGTTCGCGCTCGCCGGCTGCTCGCTCGCGCCGCGCTACGAGCGGCCGGCGGCGCCGGTGCCGGCCAGCTATGCGCCGGTCGACGGCGGCACGCAGCCGGCGTCGGTCGCGGCGCCTGCCGATGCCGCGCTGCTCGACGACTGGCGCGCATATTTCACCGACCCGGCGCTGCAGGCCTGGATCGACGCGGCGCTCGCGAACAATCGCGACCTGCGGATCGCGGCCGGCCGGCTCGACGAAGCGCGCGCGCTGTACGGCGTGCAGCGTGCGGACCTGATGCCGTCGCTCGACGCGAACCTCGGCTACGAGCGCACGCGCCAGTACGACCCGGTCGTGCGCGAGAGCGCGGTGAGCGGGCTGTATCGCGCCGGCGTGGGTATCAGCGCGTACGAGCTCGACCTGTTCGGCCGCGTGCGCAACCTGTCGGATGCGGCGCTCGCCGAGTATTTCGCGACGGCCGACGCGCAGCGCACGGTGCGCATCGGCGTGATTGCCGAAGTCGCCGGCGCGTACGTTTCCGAACGGTCGTTGCACGCACAACTGGCGCTGGCGCAGCACACCCTCGACGCACGCGAGCGCATCGCCGCGCTCACGCAGCGCCGCTATGCGGCCGGCACGAGCGATGCGATCGAGCTGCGCTCGGCCGAGATGCTGGTCGCGTCCGCACGTGCGTCGCAGGCCGCGCTGCAGCGCGAACACGCGCAGTCGGTGCGCGCGCTGCAGTTGCTTGCCGGCGATTTCGCGCGCACGGTGCCGGCCGACGGCACCGCGCTCGACGCGCTCGCGATCGCGCCGGTGGCACCCGGCGCGCCGAGCGCGCTGCTCGAGCGGCGGCCGGACATCCGGCAGGCCGAGTCGCGGCTCAAGGCCGCGAACGCGCAGATCGGCGCCGCGCGCGCGGCGTTCTTCCCGCGCGTCGCGCTGACGACCGACTACGGCTCGGTCAGCGACGCGTTCTCGAGCCTGTTCGCGGGCGGCACGAGCGTGTGGACGTTCGCGCCGCGCATCACGCTGCCGATCTTCGCGGGCGGCCGCAATCGCGCGAATCTCGACGTCGCGACCGCGCGCAAGCACATCGCGGTCGCCGAATACGAGAAGACCGTGCAGACCGCGTTTCGCGAAGTGGCCGACGCGTTCGCCGCGCGCGACTGGATCGATCGCCAGCTTGCCGCGCAGCAGGACGTGTACGCGGCCGACGGCGCGCGGCTGAAGCTCGCCGAGCGTCGTTACGCGGGCGGCGTCGCGACGTATCTCGAACTGCTCGACGCGCAGCGCAGCACGTACGAGTCGGGACAGGAACTGATCCGGCTCAAGGAACTGAGGCTCGCGAATGCGATTGCGCTGTATCGAGCACTGGGCGGCGGGTGGACGCCGGCGTCAGCCGCGGAGGCCGCCGCGTGATCCGGTAGCCGTGCGGGTGGCGATCGCGCATTGCGATGTGTCGTCGCCACCCCGGCCGGTGTGGCGTCCATCCGGCCATCGGCACCGATCGACGATGAACGCATCCGCGCGTCGTCGTCATCCACGTAGTTTCTCCCCGCTGTCGAGCTGAAGCGCGCCTTCAACCCGTCACGCATCCTGGCGACCGATCGCGTCGTCACACGGCCCCGAGCGTGCCGGACTTCCTCCTTTTTCGATTCCATCCAGGGCGCCGAAACGTCGCGTGCGCGTCGTCGCGCAGGTACGCCGAATGCCGAGACGGCGCACGGCATTACATGCGGCTTTTAATCCCGGGTTGACGATTCAATTGATTCTTGTATCGGGAATAATGACGGGTGACGAAATGTCGCGGTAAAACGTTTGTGCGGATTGCGCAATCGTTTGCGCGAGAAATCCACAGCACCGAAAATCGGCTGTTAATTTCCTCTCAGTTGAAAATCGATGAATGCATTCGTTGCGGTCGGGCAACGATGGCAGGATCGGACAGAATTTTGGCATTTTTGATTGGTAATCCGTCGAAGCCATATCCAGCAAGGAAGGGCGGGGAATAAGCGACCCCAAAAAGGAAATGTCTTTAATTTTCAGTCGGTTCTAGAAAATCAAAAAGGACTGCGGATGAAAATATCGTGATTGAGAATTTCAAGGAAACAGTGGGTTTGAAAGTACGCAAGGCGAAGATTGTCATTTGCGATTTGACAATGCTTTACAGAATTCTTTCATTCATATCTCGATAATGCCGCCTCGTGACGGACGGAAGCCAACCACACGCTGCCTTTTGTATCCGCCACGTCGTCCATTCCCTTTGCAATTCTCACGGAAAACGTCATGAAAAAATCCCTCCTGGCCGCTGTCGCACTCGCAGCCCTGTCCACCTCGGCCTTCGCAGCCGGCACCGGCACGATCAACTTCACGGGCGAGATCGTCGCGGGCGCGTGCGGTATCGACTCGGGTTCGGTCAACCAGACCGTGAACCTCGGCAAGGTGCCGACCCACACGTTCAAGAAGGCCGGCGACAAGTCGGAGCCGGTCAAGTTCGACATCGTCCTGACCGACTGCGACACCAGCATCTCGAAGAACGCATTCTTCACGTTCACGGGTACGTCGAACGCGGCCCAGCCGAAGCTGCTCGCCACGATCGGCTCGGCAACCAACGTCGGCATCCGCGTACAGGGCGCAACGGGCGAAGACCTCGACAACGGCGTCGAACAGGCCGCTGCAACCCTGCTGCAGAACGGCAACAACACCGTGCGCTTCGCCGCACGCTACGAAGCGACGGCAGCCGACGTGACGCCGGGTACGGCCGACGGCGTCGCGAACTTCACGGTTCGCTACCAGTAAGCGGCCGTCACGGAGGAGGGGTGCGCGCACCCTTTCTCCGGCTTGTCTTCCTGCCCAGTTTTTCTCGGACTTCCGGTAGCACCGCGTGCGAATCAGACATTCCTTCCTTTGCGTCTCCGTGCTGGTGGTCGGCAGCCAGAGCCATGCGACGGAATTCAATTCGTCGTTCCTCGACATCGACGGCTCGAACAACGTCGACCTGTCGCAGTTCGCGCAGGCCGACTTCACGCTGCCGGGCGAATACATGCTCGACGTGCAGGTCAACGACCTGTTCTACGGGCTGCAGGCGATCCAGTTCATCGCGCTCGACCCGTCCGGCGCAGGCAAGCCGTGCCTGCCTCCGGAACTCGTCGCGCAGTTCGGGCTGAAGCCGTCGCTCGCGAAGGACCTGCCGCGCTTCCAGGGCGGTCGCTGCGTCGATCTCGGCTCGATCGAGGGCGCCACCGTGCGTTACCTGAAGAGCGACGGTCGGCTCAAGATCACGATTCCGCAGGCCGCGCTCGAATTCACCGATTCGAACTACCTGCCGCCTGAGCGCTGGTCCGAAGGGATTCCGGGCGCGATGCTCGACTATCGCGTGATCGCGAACACGAACCGCAACTTCGGTTCGGGCGGCGAGCAGACGAATTCGATCCAGGCCTACGGAACGATCGGCGCGAACTGGGACGCGTGGCGCTTTCGCGGCGACTACCAGGCGCAGTCGAACGCGGGCAGCAGCGCGTACGCGGATCGCACGTTCCGCTTCAGCCGGCTTTACGCATTTCGTGCGCTGCCGTCGATCCAGTCGACGGTGACGTTCGGCGACGACTACCTGAGTTCGGACATTTTCGACACGTTCGCGCTGACCGGCGCGTCGATCCGCAGCGACGACCGCATGCTGCCGCCTTCGCTGCGCGGCTATGCGCCGCTGATCGCGGGCGTCGCGCGCACCAACGCGACCGTGACCGTCTCGCAGGCGGGCCGCGTGCTGTACGTGACGCGCGTGTCGCCGGGCGCATTCGCGCTGCAGAACATCAACACGAGCGTGCAGGGCACGCTCGACGTCGCGGTCGAGGAAGAAGACGGCAGCGTGCAGCGCTTCCAGGTGACGACGGCCGCCGTGCCGTTTCTCGCGCGCACCGGACAGCTGCGCTACAAGGCCGCGGTCGGCAAGCCGCGGCAGTTCGGTGGTGCCGGCATCACGCCGTTCTTCGGTTTCGGTGAAGCGGCGTACGGCCTGCCGCTGGATTTCACCGTGTACGGCGGCTTCATCGCCGCGTCGGGCTATACGTCGATCGCGCTCGGTGTCGGCCGCGATTTCGGCACGTTCGGCGCAGTCTCGGCCGACGTCACGCATGCGCGTGCGCGCCTGTGGTGGAACGGCGCGACGCGCAACGGCAACTCGTACCGGATCAACTATTCGAAGCATTTCGACACGCTCGATGCCGACGTGCGCTTTTTCGGCTACCGCTTTTCCGAGCGCGAATACACGAACTTCGCGCAGTTCTCGGGCGACCCGACCGCATACGGCCTCGCCAACAGCAAGCAGCGCTATTCGGCGACGCTGTCGAAGCGCTTCGGCGATACGTCGACCTACTTTTCGTACGACCAGACGACTTACTGGGCGCGCTCGTCCGAGCAGCGCATCGGCCTCACGTTGACGCGTGCGTTCTCGATCGGTGCGCTGCGCAACCTGAACGTCAGCCTGTCGGCGTTCCGTACGCAAAGCGCGGGCACGAGCGGCAACCAGTTCTCGGTGACCGCGACGCTGCCGATCGGCGGTCGTCACACGGTCACGTCGAACCTGACGACGGGCAACGGCAGCACGAGCGCGAACGCAGGCTACATCTACGACGATCCGGACGGCCGCACCTACCAGGTCAACGCGGGCGCGACCGATGGCCGCGCATCGGCGAACGCGAGTTTCCGCCAGCGCACGTCGACGGTCCAGTTGACCGCACAGGCGTCGACGGTCGCGAACGCGTATGCGGCCGCGTCGCTCGAGGTCGACGGCTCGCTCGTCGCGACGCAGTACGGGCTCGCCGCACACGCGAACGGCAACGCGGGCGATACGCGCCTCCTGGTCTCGACCGACGGCGTGCGCGACGTGCCGCTGTCCGGCACGCTCACGCACACCGACTCGCGCGGCTATGCGGTGCTCGACGGGATCTCGCCGTACAACGTGTACGACGCGACCGTCAACGTCGAGAAGCTGCCGCTCGAGGTGCAGGTATCGAACCCGATCCAGCGCATGGTGCTGACCGACGGCGCGATCGGCTTCGTCAGGTTTTCGGCGGCGCGCGGCAGCAACCTGTACCTGACGCTGACCGACGCGGCCGGCAAGCCGCTGCCGTTCGGCGCATCGGTGCAGGACGCGGCGAACGGCAAGGAGCTCGGCATCGTCGGCGAGGGCGGCGCGGCGTTCCTGACCCAGGTTCAGCCGAAATCGGCGCTCGCGGTGCGCGCGGGCGAACGCACGCTGTGCACGGTGGACGTGCTGCCGAACCAGCTTCAACTCGAAGGCACGCCGATTCCGGTGACGTGCCAGGCATCCGGCGAGTCGCACGCAGCGGCCGCACGGATCGAACGATGATTTCACGGATCCAGCGATGAACCACGTTTTCTCCCTTTCCTTCCTGCGACGCGCGTCGTGCATGCTGAGCGCGGCGAGCGCGCTGCTCGCCGGTGTCGCGCACGCGGCGATCGTCCCGGACCGCACCCGCGTGATCTTCAACGAAGGCGAACAGGCCGCGATCGTCACGATCACGAACAAGAGCACGACGTATCCGTATCTCGTGCAGTCGTGGCTCGAGGACGCGAAGGGCAACAAGATCGCGTCGCCGCTGATGGTCGTGCCGCCGCTGCAGCGCATCGAGGCGAACGAGCGCAACGTGCTGCGGATCGCGAAGCTGCCCGGTGCCGCGCTGCCGGCCGATCGCGAATCGGTGTTCTACCTGAACATCCGCGAAGTGCCGCCGAAGTCCGATATACCGAACACGCTGCAGATCGCGCTGCATACGCAGATGAAGCTGTTCTACCGGCCGAAGGCCGTGCAGCCCGCGCGCGACGAGGACTGGACGCTGCCGATGACGCTGCGGGTGGACCCGGCCGCGCACACGCTCGTGTTCGACAACCCGACGCCGTATCACGTGACGGTGGTGGAGGTGACGGCCGGCGCGCAGAAGACGCCGGTGCCGATCGAGCCGGTGATGGTGAGCCCGATGAGCACGGCCGGCGTGCCGTTCAAGGCCGCGACGCCGTCGACGCTGTTCGTCACGCATATCGACGATTACGGCGGCCAGGTGGCGGTCGAATACGCGTGCGATGCCGGTGCGTGCAAGAGCGTGAAGCGATGAGCGGCGGGATGCGCGAACGGCAATGGCCGGCAGCATGGCTGCGCTGGCTCGTGCTTGCGTTGCTGGTCGCGGCGGCGCAGCCGGCGTGGGCGCTGCGATGCCTGACGAACAGCGGCGCGACCTCGCTGACCGAGCCGATCGGCGGCGTGGCGTCGTATCCGACCGACGCGCCGGACGGCTACGTGATCTGGGTGTCGCCGGTCCGCACGACGTCGGGGTATTGCTACAAGGACCTCGGCGATGCCGACAGCCTGAAAGTCGTCGACAACATCTATTTCTACGCGAATCCGAATCGCACGAACCCGGCCGCGTGGGGGCTGGAGATCGGCATCCGCTACAAGGGCGTCGACTACTTCGACAAGACGAGCAATCGCGGCGGCGGGGTGTTTACCGGCTATGCGGTGCCGCCGTGCAGCAGGGAAGACTTCGATCACAGGCGTTGCGAGCAGACCCGCATCAGCATCGACTACCAGGTCGTCGTGCGCAAGAAGGGCAACTGGGTCCAGCCGCCGAGCGATATCTACACGGTGTTCCAGTTCGACGGCGAGTTCGGGCTGAATGCATTCGGCACGAGCTTCCAGTACCGCCTGAGCGGCCTGCGCAACCTCAAGCCGACGCCGTGCTTCGTCGACGTGCTCGTGACGCCCGAACCGGGCATCGTCAACTTCGGACAGGTGCAGGCGGTGGGTAACGGCTTCCTGCCCGCGGTACCGCGCAAGCCGTTCTCGTTGTCGTTGTCCAAGAAGTGCAACGTCGCGGTGCGCGTCGACGGCTATTTCGAAACGAGCTATCCGCTGCAGAACGGCCTGCTGGTGCCGGCGAAGGACAGCAATTTCGGGATCGGCATCGAGGACAGCAAGGGCAACGCGATTCCGTTCAACCAGCAGTTCACGCTCGCGCAGTTTCCGTCGAACGTGATGAATCAAAGCGTGCGGATGGACGCGGTGCTGAAGTCGTTCGGGCCGCCGAAGATCGGGCGGTTCGATGCAACCGCAACGATCCGGCTGTTCATCTACTGACGCGCGCTGCGTGCGCGGCCGGACGCGCCGCGCGCGCCACGAAAGAAGCGCCGGCATGCCGGCGCTTCTTTGCGGCGCTCCCGACGCCGCGCCACACCCACCAGGCGCCGCGGGCCGTTTACGGTGCCATGCCAATTCCTTCCCGCGAAAAGCTTTCCCCACGCCACCGCTGCGCGGCAGCCATCCCGTCCGACAAAAACACGGATCCCGTCAATTAATCAGACAAATCCTGACGGTCTGCAGGGGCATTTCGTAATCGTATTGAGAATGATTTGCGTTTACGTTAAATTGCGCTATCTCGAAATCTGACGGAGCAGATCGATGGCAATGGCGGAAGTGCTCGAACGGCCGGCAGCCGCAGCGGCGAACCCGTTCCTCGGCAGTTGTCCGGACCTCCCGTCACGTCCCGCACCGCGGGCGCATCGCGGCGCGCAGCCGCGTGCGCAAGGCGCGCTGCTCGACGTGCTGATCGCCCATCGCGCGATGCTCGTCAACGTCGCGCGCGGCTTCGTCGGTTGTGCGAGCCGGGCCGAGGACGTCGTGCACGACGTGTTCGTGAAGCTCGTCGAATTCCCGAACCAGGACGCCGTGCGCCAGCCGGTCGCGTACGTGACGCGGATGGTGCGCAACGCGTCGATCGACGCGTGCCGCCGGCAAAGCCTCGAGAACGTCTATCACACGGAAGAGGACGACGGCTTCGACGTGCCGTCGCCGGAACCGACGCCCGAGGCCGCGCTGCTGACGCGCGACACGCTGCGTCGCGTATGGGCCGCGCTCGACGACCTGCCGGCGCGCAGCCGCGCGGCGTTCGAGATGGTGCGGCTGCGCGAGGAGACGCTGCAGACCGCGGCGCGCGCGCTGAACGTGTCGCAAACCCTCGTGCATTTCATGGTGCGCGACGCGGAGCGGCACTGCGCGGAATGCCTCGACGCATGCCATCGCGGCGTCGCGTGCCCGGTGTTTCTCGGCGGCCGCGCGCGGCGACGGTAAAAAAACGCGCCGGCCAATCGTCTTCAAGACAGGAGCGGCCGATTCAACGGTCCAACGATCCGACGGTCCGGTCACTTGCCGCTTCGCATCCTTCAACCGCTTCCCGTTTTTTCGATCATGACGCAAGCCACGACGCCTTCCGCCGATACCGACGACCTCGTCTACACGGTCGTCATCAACGACGAAGAACAGTATTCGATCTGGCCGACGTTCCGGCCCGTGCCGGCCGGCTGGCGCGAGGTCGGCGTGCGCGGCCCGAAAGCCGACTGCCTCGCGCACATCGAGACCGTCTGGACCGACATGCGCCCCGCGAGCCTGCGCCGCGCGATGGACGGCGAACGCGCGACGCGCACGTCGTGACCCGCCGCGCCGCGATCCGGCGCGTCACCTGAAGAGGACGTTGCATGACCCTGCTTTCGTTGCCGACGCTCGACGACCTGCGTATCGAGCCGGGGCTGCCCACCGTCGTGTCGCCGCGCAGCGCCGACGGCATTTCGATCGACGAGATCGCGCCGCTCGCGCATGCGATCGCGGCCGACACGCTCGAACGGGCGGGCGGTGTGCTGTTCACGGGCTTTCACGTGCCGTCGATCGATGCGTTCCAGCGGTTCGCGGCATCGTTCGGCGATCCGCTGAACGGCTATGAATACGCGTCGACGCCGCGCAGCCAGGTCGAGGGCGCCGTCTACACGTCGACGGAATACCCGCCGCACCGCGCGATTCCGCTGCACAACGAGCAGTCGTACACGCGCGAGTGGCCGCTGCGGATCTGGTTCCATTGCGCGCTCGCGGCGCCGAAGGGCGGGGCGACGCCGATCGCGGACAGCCGCGCCGTCTATCGCGCGCTCGATCCGGCGCTCATCGCGCGCTTCGAGCAGCGCGAGCTGCTGTACGTGCGCAATTTCGGCCAGGGGCTCGACCTGCCGTGGCAGCAATCGTTCGGCACCGAGGAGCCGGCCGAGGTCGAGCGGATGTGCGCGGCGCGCGGGATCGAATGCGCATGGCGCACCGACGACGACGGCGAACTGCTGCTGCGCACGCGCGAACGCTGCCAGGCCGTCGCGCGCCATCCGCGCACGGGCGACCGCGTGTGGTTCAACCAGGCGAACCTGTTTCACCTGTCCGCGCTCGACGACGACATGCAGGAAGCGCTCGTCGACGCGGTCGGGCTCGAGAACGTGCCGCGCAACGTGTATTACGGCGACGGCGCGCCGCTCGAGGCCGACGCGCTCGCCGAGATCCGCGGCGTGCTCGACCGCCAGCGCATCGTGTTCCCGTGGCGGACGGGCGACGTGCTGATGCTCGACAACATGCTGACCGCGCACGCACGGGACCCGTTCGAGGGGCCGCGCAAGGTGGTCGTCGCGATGGCGCAGAGTTACACGGTCCCGCGCGCGACCGAACGGAGGACCGATGACGCGTAGTAGCGCCGCGCTGGCCGCGCGCGGGCTGACGGTGGGTTATCGCGACCATGTCGTGATCGACGGGCTCGACCTGTCGATCGCGGCCGGCCGCGTCACGGCGCTGTGCGGCCCGAACGGCTGCGGCAAGAGCACGCTGCTGCGCACGCTCGCGGGCCTGCAGCCCGCGCGTGCGGGCCAGGTCGACGTGAACGGCAAGCCGCTCGCGTCGTTTCGCCGTCGCGCGCTCGCGCGCGAGCTCACGATGCTCGCGCAGTTCAACCAGATTCCGTCGGGCCTGACGGTGCGCGAGCTCGTCGCGTACGGGCGCTACGCGTACGGCGGCTTCCTGCGCGGCCTGTCGCGCGCCGATCATGCGGCGATCGACGAGGCGCTCGACACGAGCGGTCTCGCCGGCGACGCCGGGCGCGACGTCGGCGCGCTGTCGGGCGGCGAGCGGCAGCGCGCGTGGATCGCGATGGCGCTCGCGCAGCAGGCGCCGATCGTGCTGCTCGACGAGCCGACGACCTATCTCGACATCCATCACCAGCTCGACATCCTCGACGCGCTGCGCGCGCTGAACCGCGCGCGCGGGCTGACGATCGTGTGGGTCCTGCACGACCTGAACCAGGCAGCGGCGTACAGCGACGAGATCGTGCTGATGCGTGCCGGCCGCCTCGTCGCGCAGGGCTCGCCCGACGCGATGCTGGAGCCTGCGCAGCTGCGCGCGGCGTTCGGCGTCGACATGCTGAAGCTCGCGCATCCGCAGACGGGCGCGCCGATGTGCGTGCCGGCCTACGGACCGCCGGCATCCGGCGCGACGGACGCGTTCGATCGCACAGTCCAGCGGGATATCGCCGTATGACGACGTTCGCGATGCGCAAACGGCTCGCCGCGAGCGGGCAGGGCGCCCACGGTGCGGCAGCCGGCCGCCGCGCCGGCGCGCTTGCGCTCGGCCTCGTCGCGCTGATCGCGGTGCTGGCGGTGCTGCGCGTCGCACCCGACCTGCGCGTGTGGTGGAACGCCGTGCCGGGCAGCGACGCGGCCGCGCTCGCGGGCGTGTTCCTGTTCGATCTCAACCTGCCGCGCGTCGCGGCCGCGCTCGTGGCGGGCGGCTGCCTCGGCATCGCGGGCGCGCTGTTCCAGTCGCTCACGCGCAACCCGCTCGCGTCCCCCGACCTGCTCGGCGTGACGGGCGGCGCCCAGCTCGGCCTGCTCGCGGCGATGCTGGTGCCGGCGCTCGCCGGGGTCGCATCGGTGCCGCTGCTGTTCGTCTGCGGGCTGGTCGCCGCCGCGTGCGCGATCGTCGCGGCCGGCGGCTGGCGCGCGACGCCGCTGCGGCTCGTGCTCGCGGGCAGCGTCTGCATGCTGCTGTTCGCGGCGCTGTCGACGCTCGTGCTCGCGTTCTTCGAGCAGAACATCGCGGGCGCCGCGCTGTGGACCAACGGCAGTCTCTATCAGCCGGGCGCGACCGGGCTCGCGCTCGCCGCACGCTGGCTCGTCGTGCCGCTGCTGGCGCTGCCGTTCGTGATCCGGCCGCTGAATCCGCTCGCGCTCGGTGACGAGGCGGCGGCCGCGGCCGGCGTGCGTGTCGACGCGACGCGGCTCGCGGCGACGATCGTCGCCGTCGCGTTCACGAGCGTGGCCGTCAGCATCGCGGGCCCGCTGTCGTATGTCGGGCTGGTCGCGCCGAACCTGCTGCGCCAGGTGCGCGGCGCACGCGCGGCTCGGCTCGGCGTGCTGGTGCCGCTGTCGGCGCTCGCGGGCGGTGCGCTCGTGCTCGTCACCGACAGCGCGGTGCTCGCGTCGGGCCTCGACGCGACGCTGTCGACCGGCGTCGCGATCGCGCTCGTCGGCACGCCGCTGATGCTCGCGATGATCCGGCGCGGCGCCGCGTGGTCGGGCGTGCTGCACGCACAAGCCGAACGCGCGGCCGGCGGCGGGTCGACGCGCATGGTCGGCTGGCTCGAACGGCTCGGCTGGCCGCTGCGCACCGCGCTGTTCGTCGTGGCCGGCGCGCTCGTCGTGTTCGTCGGCGTGTCGGCCGGCCCCGAATGGCTGTCGCCGGCACGCTGGTCCGCCGCGCTGTCGGGTCACGATCCCGTCGCGCGGATGCTGATCGACCTGCGCATGCCGCGGCTGCTGTGCGCGCTCCTGGCGGGTGCGCTGCTGGCGGTGAGCGGGGTCGCGATGCAGAGCGTCGTGCGCAACCCGCTCGCCGGCCCCGAAGTGCTCGGCGTCACGCAGGGCGCGGGGCTCGTCACGCTGTTCGCGTTGTCGACGTGGCCGCTGATGGGGCACGTGACGCTCGCGGCGGCCGCGTTGAGCGGCGGTGCGGCGTCGCTCGCGATCACGCTCGTGCTGAATCACCGGCATCGTTACGCACCGCTCGCGGTCGCGCTGACCGGCATCGTGATCGGCGCGCTGTGGACCACGCTCGCGCAATGGCTGATCACGCAGCAAAGCGTGCAGCCCGCGCGCTTCGTCGTCTGGCTCGTCGGCGGCACCTACGGCCGCAGCTGGGGCGAGGTGTCGATGCTGCTGCCGTGGTGCGTGCTGGCGCTGCCAGTATTTGCGTGGCTCGCGCGGCCGCTCGACATGCTCGCGCTCGGCGACGACCAGGCGGCCGCGCTCGGCCTGCCGGTCGCCGCGCTGCGGCCGCTCGCGCTGACGATCGCGACGCTCGCCGCCTGCGCGGCCGTCGCGGCGGTCGGCCCGGTCGGCTTCATCGGGCTGATGGCGCCGCACGTCGCGACGATGCTCGGCGCGCGCCGGCATCGCACGCGGCTGTGGCTCGCGGCCGCATGCGGCGCGCTGATTCTTGGCCTCGCCGATCTGGCCGCCCGCACGGTCGTCGCGCCGCGCGAAGTGCCGGCCGGCGTGCTGACCGCGCTGATCGGCGCGCCTTACCTGCTCGGGTTGCTGATCCTCGAGGGGCGCCGCGCCCGGCGCGCGGGGCGATGACGCCGGCGCTCGACGGCGCACGCGCCACGCGATTCTCCGCGTTCGCGCCCGAACCGTTCGCCGCGCATCTCGACGCCGTGTGGCTCGGGATGCCCGACGACACGCACGCGCCGGGCCGGATCGTCGTGCCGGTCAGCGCGCTGCCCGAGCATCGCGGTGCGGTGCTCGACGCGATGGTCCGCCACTACGGCGGCGATCCGGCGCTGCATGCGCGCGCGCTGGTGTCGCAATGGAGCAAGTACTACTTCGGCCGCGCGGCGCCTGCCGGCGTGGTCGCCGCGCTGACGCTCGGCCGGCCGCTCGACATGGCGCCGGAGCGCACCTTCGTCGCGCTCGACGACGGGATGCCGGCCGCGCTGTATGTCTCGCCTGACGCGCTCGGCGCACCGTGCGACGAACCTGCGCCGCGCTATGCGGGGCTCGTCGCGCATCTCGGCGCGGTGATCGACCTGCTCGCGGCGATGGGCCGCGTCACGCCGCGCGTGCTGTGGAGCAACGCGGGCAACCTGCTCGACTATCTGCTCGACACGTACCGCGCGCTGCCGTGCGCGGCCGATCCCGTTCGCGATGCCGACTGGCTGTTCGGCGCGTCGTGCGTCGCCGGGGAGCCGAATCCGCTGCGCATGCCGGTGCGCGACGCCGTGCCGCGCTCGCCGCTGCTGCCGACGCCGTTTCGCGCGCGCCGCGTATGCTGCCTGCGCTATGAAATTCCAGGAGAAACGCAACTGTGTGGAAGCTGCCCGCTGCTATTGACGATGGACGACGCGGCGCTGGCCGGGCAGGATGCGATCCGGTGATGCCGGTACCGCATGCCGGCCGCCGCCATGCGCTCGCGGCACTGGCCGCGCTCGGCGCCGCGTGCTGCGGTGCGCCGGCCGCCGCGATCGCGGACGGCGCGCGCGGCGGGCAGGGCGGCATGCCGTCGCAACCGGGCCGCTCGCTCGCCGGCAACCCCGTCGTGTCGCAGGCGAGCGCGACGATGCCCGTGCGGCCGCAGCGCGTGGTCGCGCTCGACTTCATGTTCGCGGAAAGCGTGATCGCGCTCGACCTCGTGCCGGTCGGCATGGCCGATACCGCGTTTTATCCGGGCTGGCTCGGCTACCAGAGCGACCGGCTCGCGCACGTGACCGACATCGGTTCGAGGCAGGAGCCGGGGCTCGAGGCGATCGCCGCGGTGAAGCCCGACCTGATCATCGGCGTCGGCTTCCGGCATGCGCCGATCTTCGCCGCGCTCGACCGGATCGCGCCGACGATCCTGTTCCAGTTCAGCCCGAACGTGTCGGAAGACGGCGTGCCCGTCACGCAGTTCGACTGGATGCGGCAGATCTTCCGGACGATCGGTCGCGTGACCGGGCGTGATGCGCGCGCACAGGCGGTCGAAGCGCAACTCGACGCAGGGATCGCGCGCAATGCGGCGCGGCTCGCGGCCGCGGGCCGCGGCGGCGAACGCATCGCACTGCTGCAGGATCTCGGGCTGCCCGACCGCTACTGGGCCTATACGGGCAACAGCACGTCGGCCGGCCTCGCGCGCGCGCTCGGGCTCGACCCGTGGCCGAAGAAGCCGACGCGGGAAGGCACGCTTTACGTGACGTCCGCCGATCTGCTCCGGCAACGCGATCTCGCCGTGCTGTTCGTCACCGCGACGGGGATGGACGTGCCGCTGTCGTCGAAACTCGATTCGCCGGTGTGGCGTTTCGTGCCCGCGCTGCGCGAGCGCAGGATCGCGCTCGTCGAGCGGAACATCTGGGGGTTCGGCGGGCCGATGTCGGCGCTGAAGCTGGCCGACGTGATGACCGATACGATGCTGACGCTGCCGGCCGTGCGCTGAACGCGCGGCGGGTCGTGCGCGGGTGGGGTGGCGTGGTCGCGAATTGCATTGTCTCGCGCGTGTTGCGCGAATGCCTGTTCCGCTGCATTCCGTCGGCGTCGTAAACAACTACGCACACCGAACGATATATCTCAGGTTCTTCCGGTACTTCCCGACGCTCACCATCCTTCGAACCTGAAACCGCCTGCGTGCAGCATCCGCTGCGCGCAGGCGGCAGGTGTTTGACGATACTTACGCGCTCAGCACATCCGCACCATCGCGTGCGCGTGACCGCACGGGCGTCGTATCGCTGACGATCTGCCCGTTGTCGAGCTTCAGCAGGCGATCGGCGAGACCGAAATAGCGGTCGTCGTGCGTGATCACGATCACGGCCTTGCCGCGCGCGCGCAGCTCGGGCAGCAACTGTTCGTAGAACACCGCCTTGAACGACGGATCCTGGTCGGCCGCCCATTCGTCGAACAGGTAGAACGGCCGGTCCTCCAGGTACGCGACGACGAGCGCGAGCCGCTTGCGTTGCCCGGTCGACAGCGCGCGGTTCGAGAACGCGCCGTCGACGACCTTCACCTTGTGATCGAGCGCGAGCTTCGCGACCAGCGCGTTCGCGCGCGCATCGGCCTGCGTCCGCGCCGGATCGTCGGGATCGACGATGCCGAGCAGCGCATCGAACAGGTGGAAGTCGTTGAACACCGCGCTGAAACGCTGCCGGTACGCGGCGCGCTCGCGCCAGCCGATCGGGCGGCCGTCGACCTCGATCGTGCCTTCCTCCGGCTCGTAGAGCCCCGTCAGCACCTTCGCGAGCGTCGTCTTGCCGCTGCCGTTGCCGCCGACGATGAACACGAGCTCGCCCGGCCGGATCGTCAGGTCGATCGGCCCGATGCGGAACATCCGTTCGTCGCGCTCGTGGAAATACGCGTGCGTGACGCCGCGCAGCGTGACGGCGCCTGCCGGCGGCACGTCGGGCGCGTCGCTCGCAGGCGGCACCGTCCGCAGCGCGCCGAATTCGGCCATCACGCCTTCGATGCGCCCGAGCGACACGCGCGCCGCGTTGACGGTCGGCAGGTTGTTCAGCAGACCGTCGAGCGGCACCAGCATGAACAGGAACACGACGACGTAGCCGGCCGCCGTGCCCGCATCGGCATGCACGCCGAGCTGCGGCCAGAACGCGGCCGCGCCGAGGAACACATAGAACAGGAAGATGATCCAGCCGACGCCGATCGCATACGCGCTGAACGCGCGGCGGCGGTGGTCGCGCACCTCGCCGATCGCGGCGCCGAGCTGGCCGTCGACGAACTGGCGCGCGCGCGCGTCGTGCAGCTTCAGTTCCTTCGCGCCGGAGAACAGCGAGCCGAGATAGCCGAACAGGCGATCCTGCGCGTGGCCGGCCGCCTCCAGCGACGCGATCGCGCGGCGATCGCCGGTGTGATAGCCGAGCGAGCCGGCGACGATCGCGGTCAGCGCGAGCAGGCACACGGGCCACGACAGCCACGCGAGATAGCCGAGGCAGCCGAACACGATCGAGCCGTGCATCACCAGGTTCGGCAGCGCGAAGAACAGCATCGACACGTTGGTCGCGTCGTCGGTCAGCACCGACTGCACGGGCGCCGCGCCGATCCGCTCGATGTCGCGCAGCTCGGCCGCGCCGACGCGCCGCGCGAGATGCATGCGCAGCCGCGCCATCGTGTCCTGCGACAGCCGGGCGAACAGCGTGCCCGACACGATCCGCGTGACGAGCGCGATCACCGCGCACAGCGCGAAGCGCCACGCGAGCGCCGCGTCGGCCGCGCCGGGCGTCGCGAGCGCGCGGTTCAGCGTCGCGACGAGCAGCACGCTCGCGACGCCGTTGAGCACGCAGGCGACGAGCGCCAGCGCGAGCGACGCGCGGCTTTCGCGCAGCAACGCGAGGATCAGGCGGGCCGCAGGGCGGCCGGGGGAGGCGTCGAGGGACGGCGGGGAAGAAGGCTCGTGGGCAGCGGTCATCGGCAACGTCGATAAATGAAGGGCAGGCAAACCCTGCGGAAACGGCAAGACTGATGCGAAAGCGGCGCGCGGGGCGGGCCCGGTTGCGACTTTCCTCCCTGATAGACGAACGGGCCGCGCAAATATTTAGCCCTGCCTTCAAAAAATGCATCCGTGCCGGCTTTGCGCGCAAAACGGTAAAAAATCGGCCGCGCCGTTCGTCACACCAGTGAAGCCGCCCCATGCGGCCCCGAGACTTGGCCGAAGCGGCCGGACCGAAGGACTTCACGCACATGACGAGTTTCCCGACTGCGTTGCATCACCGAATCCGCGAACTGGCGCGCCGCGCGCCCGACGCGCCCGCGCTCGCCGCGCCTTTCCAGAACGACCTGCGCCTGTCGCGCGGCGCGCTCGACGCGCGTGCGTCGCACCTTGCCCGCCAACTGCGCGCGGCCGGTGTCGGCGCGGAAGTGCGGGTGGGTGTCTGCGTCGAGCGCTCGTGCGAGCTGTTCGTCGCGCTGCTCGCCGTGCTGAAGGCGGGCGGCGTATTCGTGCCGCTCGATCCGCGTCATCCGGCCGCGCGCCTCGACTGGATCGTCCGCGATGCGCAACTGCGGCACGGCGTCGTCGATGCGGCCGGCCGCGCGGCGCTCGGCGCGTCGTTCGAACACGCGTTCGACGCAAGCTCCGCGGAGGCCGCTGCCGGCGTCGACGACGAGGACGTGCCGGTGCATCCGCGCTCGGCCGCCTACATGATCTATACGTCGGGCTCGACCGGCACGCCGAAGGCGGTGGTCGTCGAGCACGGGCCGCTCGCCGCGCATTGCGATGCGCTCGCGGCCGCGCTGCCGATCGCGGGCGGCGACCGCCTGCTGCATTTCGCGTCGGTCAATTTCGATGCCGCGCACGAGTGCTGGCTCGCGCCGCTCGCGGTTGGCGCGAGCGTGACGATCGCGCCGCCGCAACCGTTCGCGCCGGACGCCGCGCATGCGCTGATGGTGCGCGAAGCGGTCAGCGTCGCCGCATTTCCGCCGGCCTACCTGCGCGAATTCGCCGCCGTCGCCGCGCGCGACGGCGTGCCGCCGGCCTTGCGCGTGCTCGCGTTCGGCGGCGAAGCGCTGCCGCAACAGGCATTCGAATTCGTGCGCCGCACGTTCCCGTCGGTACGCCTGATCAACGGCTACGGGCCGACCGAGGCCGTGATCTCGCCGATGCTGTGGCCGGTCGAGCCGGGTGAAATGCCCGCGCTGGCGGCGGACGATGCGTATGCGTCGCTGCCGATCGGTCGCGCGATCGGCCCGCGTGTCGCGCGCATCGACGGCGACGAGGCCGGCGAGCCGAATGAAGCGGGCGAGGGCGGCGAGCTGCTGCTCGGCGGCGTGTGTCTCGCGCGCGGCTATCACGGCCGCCCGGCGCTGACCGCCGAACGCTTCATTCCCGATGCGCACGGCAAACCCGGTGCCCGCATCTATCGCACCGGCGATCTCGCACGCCTGCGCGCCGAAGGTGCGTTCGATTATCTCGGCCGCCTCGACGATCAGGTCCAGGTGCGCGGCGTGCGTGTGGAGCCCGCGGAAATCGCCGCGTGCCTGCGCACGCATCCGGCAGTGGCCGACGCGGCCGTGATCGCCGAAACTGGCGCCGGGCCGACGCGGCTGATCGCGTGCGTCGCGCTGCGCGCGGCCGTCGACGATGCGGCGCTGAAGGCGCACGTGGGCGCGCAATTGCCCGCCGCGTGGCAGCCGCATCGCTTCGTGCGCTGCGATGCGTTGCCGTACACGCTGAACGGCAAGCTCGACCGTGCCGCGCTGCGCGAGCGCAGCGCCGCCGCGCGCGACGCCGAAGCACCCGCCGGCGCCGCGCCGCGCACGCCGACCGAAGCGCAGATCGCCGGCTTCTGGCAGACGCTGCTCGGCCTCGACGCGACGCCGTCGCGCGACGACCGCTTCTTCGCGCTGGGCGCCGATTCGCTCGCCGCGATGCAACTGCAGGCCGCGGTCCGCGCCGCGTTACGCGTGAACCTGCGGCTCGACACGCTGTTCGCCGATCCGGCACTGGCCGAGCTGGCCGCGCACGTCGATCAGGCGGAGCGCGAGACGGGCGAGCCGCTGGCCGCGATTGCCGCATGCCGTGCACCGGACGAAGCCGCCGCATCGGGTGCCCCGTATGTCGATCGCGCCGCATCGCTCGCACAGCAACGCTTCTGGGTGCTCGCGCAAACGCGCGATGCCAGCGCCGCGTATCACATCGCCGCGCACTGGACGATCGACGGCGCGCTCGACCGCGCTGCGCTGCAGCGTGCGCTCGATCACGTGATCGGGCGGCACGACGCGTGGCGCACGACGCTCGTCGACAACGACGACGGCATCGTGATGCAGCGCATCCATGCCCGTCTGCCGGTTACGATCGCGACGTTCGACTTGCGCGACCAGCCGCCGGCCGCTCGCGACGCGCAAGCCGCGCGTATCGCCGAGCGCGACGCGGGCGCACCGTTCGATCTGTCGAACGGGCCGCTGCTGCGCGCGACGCTCGTCGTGCTCGCCGACGATCGCCACCGGCTGCTGCTGACCGCGCACCACGCGATCACCGACGGCTGGAGCTCGCGCTGCGCATTCGACGAATTGTCGGCCGCGTACCGTGCGTATGCGGAAGGGCGCGAACCGGCGTTGCCGCTACTGCCGATCCAGTACGCCGACTATGCGGACTGGCAGCGCGACATGCTCGCCGGCGGCGAAGGCGAGCGTCAGCTCGATTACTGGCGCGACGCCTTGCGCGACGTGCCGGGCCCGCTCGCGCTGCCGGTCGATCGGAAGCCGGGTGCGACGCGCACGCTGCAGGGCGCACGCGTGTCGGTTCGCCTGCCCGACACGGTTGCGGCGGACGTCCGGCGTCTCGCGCGCGACGCGCAGGCCACGGTCTTCACGGTACTGCTGGCCGCGCTCGACGCATGGCTGTCGCGCCTGACCGGCGAGACCGACGTGGTCGTCGCGGTGCCGGTCGCGCATCGCCAGCGCCCGGAAACCCGCGCGCTGCTCGGCCTGTTCCTGAACACGGTCGCGCTGCGCGTGCGGGTGGCGCCGACGCTGCCGTTCCGCGCGCTGGTCGACGCGGCGCGCACGGCGGCACTCGACGCGGTCGCGCACCAGGACGTGCCGTTCGAGCGCGTCGTCGATGCGGTGAAACCGCCCGTCCGGCGCGGCGACGAATGGCTGCGCGTGAAATTCGCGCAGCAGTTCGATGCGCGGCACGACAGCGTGCTGCCGGGCGCGACCGCCGTTGCGACGCCGGGGCCCGATCTCGCCGCGCGCTTCGACTTCGCGCTTGATTTCACCGACGACGCGCACGGGATCGAACTGGTCGCCGCCTATGCGACCGACTGCATCGCTGCCGACACCGCGCGCGCATGGCTCGACAGCTATGCGGCGCTCGTCGCCTCCGCCGCACATGAACCGCACCGCGCGACGACCGCGCTGCCGTGCGATGCGTCGCCGGCATCGCGCCAGCCGCGCGACGGCCGTGCGTTGCGGATCGAACACGCCGACATCGTCGCCGCTTTCGCGCGGCAGGCCGCCGCGTATCCGCATCGCGTCGCACTCGCCGATGCGTCGGCGTCGCTGACGTTCGCCGAACTCGACGATGCATCGAACCGTATCGCACATGCGCTGAAACTGCGCGGCGCGACGGCCGAAGCACCGGCCATCGTCTGCATCGAGCGCTCGGCCCGCTTCGTCGTCGGCCTGCTCGGCGCACTGAAGGCCGGCGCGCTGGCCGTGCTGCTCGACCCGGCCCAGCCGGCCGCGCGCCTCGTGGCCGCGGCCGCCGATTGCGGCGCGCGCTGGGCGCTCGTCGCGCAGCAGCCGGACGGGGCCGCGTGGCCGGCCGGCAGCGCTGCACGGCCGCTCGACGTCGACACGCTCGCGCAGGACGCGACGCTCGCGCATGCGGCCGGCATCCGCGTCGCGCCGCATCCGGAACAGGGCGCGTACCTGATCTATACGTCGGGTTCGACCGGCACGCCGAAGGGCGTCGTCGTGTCGCACGGCGCACTGGCCGACTACGTGCAGGGGATGCTCGACGAACTCGCGTTCGCACCGGACGCGTCGTTCGCGATGGTGTCGACCGTCGCCGCCGACCTCGGCCACACGACGTTGTTCGGCGCGCTGTGCGCGGGCCGCACGCTGCACCTGCTGCCGGCCGCGTGCGCGTTCGATCCGGACCTGTTCGCCGACGAGATGCGCCGCCGCGACGTCGGCGTGCTGAAGATCGTGCCGAGCCACCTGCAGGCGCTGCTCGACGCGCGCGTGCCGGCCGACGTGCTGCCGCGCCATGCGCTCGTGACCGGCGGCGAAACGCTGACGTGGGCGCTCGTCGCGCGAATCGCCGCGCTCGCGCCGGCCTGCCGCGTGATCAACCATTACGGGCCGACCGAGGCGACCGTCGGCGCGATCGCGTGCGACACCGCGTCGATCGCCGCCGATGCGCGCGATCCCGCGAGCGGCGTGCCGCTCGGCGGCCCGCTGCCGAATGCGCGCGCGCTGGTGCTCGACGCGTTCGGCGCGTGCGTGCCGGCCGGCGCGGCGGGCGAACTGTATCTCGGCGGCCCGGGCGTGGCGCGCGGCTACCTGAACCGGCCCGCGCAGACCGCCGAGCGCTTCGTGCCCGATCCGTTCGCGGCCGGTGCGCGCCTGTATCGAACCGGCGATCGCGTACGCCTGCGCGCGGACGGCCGTCTCGCGTTCCTCGGCCGCATCGACGACCAGGTGAAGATTCGCGGCTATCGCGTCGAGCCGGGCGAGGTGAGCACGGCGGTACGCGCGGCCGGCCCGATCGCGCAGGCCGAGACGCTCGCGATCGAGCACGACGCCCGCCTGCGGCTCGCCACGTTCGTCGTGATGCGCGACGGCGCGGCATTCGACGAAGCGGCCGTGCGCGCGGCGCTCGGCGCGGCGTTGCCCGACTACATGGTGCCCGCGCAGTTCGTCGTGCTCGCACGCCTGCCGGTGACCGCGAACGGCAAGCTCGATCGCGCGGCGCTGCGCGAACTGGCCACATCGCCGGTGGCGGTGGCCGCCGGCGATGCGCCGCAGGGGCCGGTCGAAACGGCGCTCGCCGAAGTCTGGCAAGCGGTGCTGAAGGCGCCGCACGTCGGCCGCGACGACAATTTCTTCGAGCTCGGCGGCGATTCGATCCTCGTGCTGCAGGTGATCGCACGCGCCCGCAAGCGCGGCGTGCGCTTCACGCCGAAGCAGCTGTTCGACGGCCCGACGGTCGCCGAACTCGCGCGCATCGCGAAGATCGAGGACGTTGCCGCCGCAACGACATCGACCGCGCCGGCTCGGTCCGCAACCGCTTCCGCAGCGGTCCTGACGCCTGCACAGCAGCGCTTCTTCGCGCTCGACGTGCCGCATCCGGGCCACTGGAACCAGTCCGTCGCGTTCGACGTGCGCGGTCCGTTCGACGCCGACGCATTCGCGCGTGCATTCGACGCGTTGCTCACCCATCACGACGCATTCCGCCAGCGCTTCGCGCGTGGCGCGGACGGCAAGTGGCGCGCGAGCGATGCGCCGAAACCCTACGACGCGCTGCCGTTCGTCGAAGTCGCCGCGCGCGACGAAGCCGACGCACTGGCGCGCTTCGACGCGTTGCAGCGTCGCCTCGACCTCGGCCGCGGGCCGCTCGCGTGCGCATGCGCGGCGCGTCTGCCGGACGGCGCGGCGCGGCTGTATCTGGCGATTCACCACGCGATCGTCGACGGCGTGTCGTGGCGCATCCTGCTCGACGACCTCGACGCCGCGTATCGCGCCGCATGCGAGCGCACGCCCGTTCGCCTGTCGCAGCCGGGCCTGCGCGCGGATGCGTGGGCCGCGCGCCTCGCGCGTGCCGCGACGGAGCCGGCATCGCCGTTCGCCGCTGAAGCGGCTTACTGGGCCGGCATGGCACAGGGCGACGACCTCGTGCCCGATCATCCCGACGCACCGGCGACGAACGCCGACGCGGCGGTCGTCGTGCAGACCATCGACGCGGCATTGACCCGCGCCGCGCTGACCGACGCGCACGCCGCGTATCGCACGCAGACGATCGAACTGCTGGGCGCGGCGCTCGCGCTGGCGCTGGCCGGTGCCGACGGCGCCGCGTCGTGCCGCGTCGAACTCGAGGGGCATGGCCGCGAGGCGCTGTTCGACGATGCGGACGCGAGCCGCACGATCGGCTGGCTGACGAGCCACTATCCGGTCACGCTGCCGGTCGAAGCCACCGCGCGCGACACGCTGTGCGCGGTCAAGGACACGCTGCGCGCGGTGCCGCACAAGGGGCTCGGCTTCGGCGTGCTCGCGCACTACGGCGACGCGGCGACGCGGGCGGCGCTGGCCGCCGTGCCGCGTCCGCGCGTCACGTTCAACTATCTCGGCCAGTTCGACGCACCGCGCGACGCGACGCTCGTGCCGCGCTTCGGCGGCACCGGCATCGAGCGCGACCCGCAAGGGCCGCTCGGCAACACGCTCGCGATCCATGCGTATCTCGATACCGACCGCGACGGCGCACGCACGCTGAAGGTTCACTGGATATACGGCGCGCCGCAGTTCGAGCGCGCGACGATCGATGCGCTCGCGGAACGCTTTGCGGCCGCACTGCGCGAACTCGCCGACGCATGCGCATCGCGTGTCGCGCATCGCGGCGGCGGCGCGACGCCGGGCGACTTCCCGCTCGCGCAGGCTGCCGGCCTCACGCAGGCCGCGATCGAGCGCGCGCCGCTCGACTGGCGCACGATCGACGACGTGTATCCGCTGTCGCCGATGCAGCAGGGGATCCTGTTCCATGCGCTGTTCGCGCCCGGTCATGCGAGCTACGTGAACCAGCTCGTCGCGACCGCGACGGCGCTCGATGCCGACCGGCTCGCGGCCGCGTTCGCCGCATCGGTCGCACGTCACGACATCCTGCGCACCAGCGTGATGCCCGACGAGGCCGCACCGCTGCAATGCGTGCATCGCCATGCGCGGATGCCGGTCGAGCAACTCGACTGGCGTGCGCGCGGCGACACGCTCGACGCCGACTTCGACGCGTGGCTCGCGGCCGATCGCGCACGCGGCTTCGACTGGCGCGAGCCGCCGCTGATGCGGCTCACGCTGATCCGCGTGACGGACGACGCGTGGCGCGTCGTGTGGACGCGCCACCACGTGCTGCTCGACGGCTGGAGCACCGCGCGCCTGCTCGCGGACGTGCTGCGCGACTATCGCGACCCCGATGCGGTGTCGCCGTTCGCGAGCCGCCCGGCGCTGCGCTATCGCGACTTCATCGCGTGGCTCGGCACGCGCGACCGCGACGCCGATGAGCGTTTCTGGACCGGGCGACTCGCGCGCCTCGATGCGCCGACGCTGATCGCCGAGCGTGTGGCCGACCGCGCGGACGCCGAGATGGTCATGTGGCGCGCGACGATCGACGCGGCCGCGACGACGCGTATCGCGCACACGGCGCGCGCGCTGAAGCTGACCGTGAACACGCTGGTGCAGGGCGCGTGGGCGCTCGCGCTGCAGCGCATGACGCACCAGCCGGCCGTCGCGTTCGGCGCGACCGTCGCGGGCCGTCCCGATGCGCTCGCGGACGTCGATACGGTGCTCGGCCTTTTCATCAACACGCTGCCGGTGATCACGGCACCCGCGCCGCAACAACGCGCGGCCGACTGGCTGCAGGGATTGCAGCGCGAGAACGCGGCGGCTGCCGAGCATGCGCATACGCCGCTCGCCGACATCCAGCGCTGGGCGCGCGGCGCCGGCGGCGCACTGTTCGACACGCTGGTCGTGTTCGAGAACTACCCGGTCGACGACACGGCGCGCGATGCCGATCCGCGTGCGCTCGCGCTGAGCAGCGTGCGCAGCATCGAGTCGACCGATTTCGCGCTGACGCTCGTGATCGAAAGCGGCGCCGAGCTGACGATCGACTACGGCTACGACACCGCGCGCGTCGATGCGCACCAGGTCGAGACCTGGCACCGCGCGTTCGCGTGCGCGCTCGATGCGCTGGCCCGCACGCCCGACGCGCTGCTCGGCACGCTGTCGATCGCCGACGACGCGACGCGCGACGCGCTGGCCCGCGCGCAGGACACCGCACGGAGCTGGCCGGACGCGCAACGGCAACCGCTGCATCTGCAATTCGCGGACGCCGCACGCGCCACGCCCGATGCGATCGCACTCGAATACGCGGATGCCCAGGGCCACGTGCAACGCGCGACCTATCGCGAACTCGACCGGAACACGACGCGCGTCGCCGCCGCCTTGCGCCGGCGCGGCGTGCAGCCCGACACGCCGGTCGCGCTGTGCGTCGAGCGTTCGTTCGACATGGTGACGGCGCTCGTCGGCGTGCTGAAGGCCGGCGCCGCGTACCTGCCGGTCGACCCCGACTATCCGGCCGAGCGCATCGCGTACCTGCTGCGCGACGCGCGGCCCGCGGTCGCGATCACGCAGGCCCATCTGAGCGCGCGAGTCGAGGCTGCGCTCGGCGACGACGCGACGACGCAGTTGCTGACGGTCGCCGATCTGCTCGCCGATGAAGCGAACGATGGCGGCGAACACGGCGAAGTGGGCGATGCCGCCGAGATCGCGACCGACATCGACGCCGCCCAGCTCGCATACCTGATCTACACGTCCGGCTCGACCGGCAAGCCGAAGGGCGCCGGCAACTCGCACGGCGCGCTCGCGAACCGGATCGCGTGGATGCAGCACGCGTACCGGCTCACGCGCGACGACGTCGTGCTGCACAAGACGCCGTTCGGCTTCGACGTGTCGGTGTGGGAATTCGTGTGGCCGCTCGCGACCGGCGCGAAGCTCGCGATCGCCGCGCCCGGCGACCACCGCGATCCGGCCCGCCTCGCGGCCGCGATCCATGCGCACGGCGTGACGGTGCTGCACTTCGTGCCGTCGATGCTGGCCGCGTTCGCCGCGTATCTCGACGATTTACAGGCCGCCGCGCAATGCGACAGCGTGCGCCTGATCGTCGCGAGTGGCGAGGTGCTCGCGCCGGAACTCGTCGCGAAGGTCGCGCGGCTCGTGCCGAACGCGACGCTCGTGAACTTGTACGGGCCGACGGAAGCCGCGATCGACGTGTCGCACTGGACCTGCGGCCCCGACGACGCCAACGCATTCGCGGTGCCGATCGGCCATCCGATCGCGAACCTGCAGCTGCACGTGCTCGACGCGGCCTGGCAGCCGGTGCCGGCCGGCGCGACCGGCGAACTGTATCTGGCCGGCGCGGGGCTCGCGCGCGGCTATCTCGGCCGCCCGGGGCTGACCGCCGAGCGTTTCGTGCCCGATCCGTTCGTGCCGGGCGCGCGCATGTATCGCACCGGCGACCTCGCACGGCGTCGCGCCGACGGCGCGCTCGACTACCTCGGCCGCGTCGACACGCAGGTGAAGCTGCGCGGCCAGCGGATCGAGCCGGGTGAAATCGAGGCGCTGCTGCGCACGGCGCCGGGCGTGCACGACGCGGTCGTGATCGTGCGCGACGATCAGCTGATCGGCTATGTCGCACGCGGCGACGCGGGGCCGCTCGACCGTGCGGCCATGCTCGATTCGCTGCGCGCGCAGTTGCCGGCCTATATGGTGCCGTCGCAGCTGATCGAACTCGACGCGCTGCCGGTCACGCCGAACGGCAAGTGCGACCGCCATGCGTTGCCCGCACCGGTGCGCGAGGCGGCCGCGGCCAGCGAACTCGCGACCGACACGGAGCGCACGCTCGCGGCGATCTGGCAACGCGTGCTGCACGTCGACGCGATCGGCCGCGACGACGATTTCTTCCTGCTCGGCGGCCACTCGCTGCTCGCGACGCAAGCCCATGCGCAGGCGAACCTGCACTGGGGCCTCGCGCTGCCGCTGCGCACGCTGTTCGACACCCGCACGCTCGCACGCTGCGCGGACGCGATCGATGCGGCCTGCGCGGCACGCGGCGCGACCGACGCGGCGAGCGCGATCGACGCGCTGCTCGGCGAACTGGAAACCCAATAAGGACGACGGATGACGAGGATGCAACCCGACTGGCTCGCACTCGCGACGCGTTTCGCGCAATTGCCCGACGCGCAGCGCGCGGTGTTCATCGACAAGCTCGGCGCGGCCGGCATCGACTTTCGCATGCTGCCGATCCCGCCGCGCACGCCGCGCGGCGACCGTGTGCCGGCATCGTTCGCGCAGACGCGGCTGTGGCTGCACGCGCGGCTGATCGACGCGCCGGACGCGTATCACATCACCGAGCGGCTCGCGCTGACCGGTCCGCTCGACGCGCACGCGCTGCGGCTCGCGTGCGATGCGCTGATCGCGCGCCATGAAGCGTTGCGCACCACCTTCGACGAAGCGGAGGACGGCGTCGCGCAGACGATCCATCCGCCGCTGCGCTGCCCGTGGCGCGAGACCGGTCTCGAAGCGCTGCCCGACGCGCAGCGCATGGCACGCGCCGAAAGCATCGCGACGGCCGACGAAGCCGCCGCGTTCGATCTCGGCGCGGCGCCGCTCATGCGCGCACACCTGATCCGTCTCGACGCGACGCATCACTGGCTCGCGCTGACCGTTCACCACATCGTGTCGGACGGCTGGTCGTCGGACGTGATGCGGTTCGAACTCGCGGCGTTCTATCGCGCGTATGCGTCGGGCGCGCCGGTGCCGCTCGCGCCGCTGCCGATCCAGTATGCGGACTATGCGCTGTGGCAACGCCGCTGGCTCGATGCCGGCGAGCGCGATCGCCAGCTGGCGTTCTGGCGCGAGCGCCTCGACCCGCAACGCGGCGTGCTGACGCTGCCCGGCGCGGCCGCACGGCCCGCGCGCCGCAGCGCACGCGGTGCACGTCACGTGTTTTCCCTCGACGCACACACCGGCGCGCGGCTGCGCGCGTTCGCGGCCGCGTCGGGCGCGACGCCGTTCGCGGCGCTGCTCGCGGCGCTCGACGCGCTGCTCGCGCGCGCGACCGGCGATGCGCGGATCTGCGTCGGCGTGCCGGCCGCGAACCGCGAGCGCGCGGAAACGGCCGGCCTGATCGGCTTTTTCGTCAACACGCTCGCGATCGATGTCGACGTGCCCGCGCACGGCGATTTCTCGTCGCTGGTCGCACGCACGCAGCGCGCGCTCGTCGACGCGCAGATGCACCAGGACGTGCCGTTCGAGCAGGTCGTCGACGCGCTCGGCGTGCCGCGCAGCGCCAGCCACCATCCGCTGTTCCAGGTGATGGCCGCGTACGGCGAGCGCCGCGCGCTGCCGGCGCTGGGCGCGGCATCGGCAACCTTGCTGCCGTCCGGCACGCCTGCCGCGAAATTCGACCTGACGCTTGCCGTCGAGGCGACGCCCGACGGCACGTTCGACGCCGCATTCATCTACGCGCTCGACCTGTTCGACGGCGACGCGATCGCGCGGCTGGCCGCGCGCTTCGTCACGCTGCTCGGCGACGCGCTCGCGCGCCCCGACATGCCGATCGGCGATCTCGACTGGCTGCCGGCCGGCGAACTCGCACAACTCTTCGCGTGGAATGCGCCGGCAGGCGCGGCCGAAGCCGAACCGTTCGTGCCGGTGCACGCACGCATCGCCGCACACGCGCACGCACGGCCCGACGCACGCGGCGTCGCCGACATCGATCGCGCGCTGACGCGCGGCGAGGTCGACGCGCGCGCGGCCCGCATCGCGCGCAACCTCGTCGCCGCCGGGGTGCGGCCGGAAATGCGCGTCGGCGTCGCGCTGCAGCGTTCGGTCGACCTGCTGGTCGCGCTGATCGCGGTACTGAAGTCGGGCGCCGCGTTCGTGCCGCTCGATCCGGCGCATCCGCGCGAACGGCTCGCGCAGATCGTCGGCGACGCGGGCATCGCGCACGTGCTGACCGACGCCGCGAGCGCCGCCTCGCTGCCCGAGCTGCCGGCGCTGCGCGTCTGGCGCGCGGACGAAGTCGACGCGCTCGACGAAGCCGCGGACGTCGCGCTGCCGGACGTGCTGCCCGGCCATGCGGCGTACGCGATCTACACGTCCGGCTCGACCGGCAAGCCGAAGGGCGTGATCGTCGATCACGCGGCGTTCGCGCGGCATTGCGCGGCGATCGCCGAACGCTACGGCGCGGGTGAGCACGACGTGTTCCTGCTGTTCCAGTCGGTCAACTTCGACGGCGCGCACGAAGGCTGGTTTTCGCAGTACCTGTCGGGCGCCGCCGTGTCGGTGACGGCCGACGTGCTGTGGCCGCCCGCGCAGACCTGCGCGATGATGATTCGCGACGGCGTGACGATGACCTACGTGCCGCCCGGCTGCGCCGCGCAGCTCGCCGAATGGGCGCTCGCGCACGGCGCGCCGCCGACGCTGCGCTCGCTGACCGTCGGCGGCGAGGCGACGTCGCGCGAAGCCTTCGCGATGTTGCGCCGCGCGATGCCGAACGTGCGCGTGGTCAACGGCTACGGGCCGACCGAGACCGTGATCACGCCGACGCTGTGGATGTTCCGTCCCGGCGACGATCTCGCGACGCTCGGCGACGCCGCGTACCTGCCGATCGGCACGCTGGTCGGCGCGCGCACCGCGCACGTGCTCGACGCGCGGCTGCATCCGCTGCCGGTCGGCGTGATCGGCGAGCTGTACCTCGGCGGCGAGGGGATCGGCGTCGCGCGCGGCTATCTCGATCGTCCCGCGCTGACGGCCGAGCGCTTCGTGCCCGACCCGTACGGCGCGCCGGGCGCACGCTTGTATCGCACGGGCGACCTCGTGCGGCGGCGCGCGGACGGCGTATTCGACTTCATCGGCCGCGTCGATCACCAGGTGAAGCTGCGCGGGCTGCGCATCGAACTCGGCGAGATCGAGGCGCAACTGGCCGCGCACGATGCGGTGCGCGAAGCGTGCGCGGTCGTGCACGGGCAGGGCGCGCAGGCGCAGCTCGTCGCGTACGTCGAACTGACCGCCGACGCGCAGGCGGCCGCGCAACCGGTGGAGGCCGCGACGCTCGACGCGCATCTGCGCCGCACGCTGCCCGACTACATGGTGCCCGCGCAGCTGATCGTGCTCGACGCGTTGCCGCGCAACGCGAACAGCAAGGTCGATCGGGCGCGGCTGCCGGCGCCGGTGCGCGTCGAACGTGCCTACGAGGCGCCGCACGAAGGCGATGAAACCGTGCTCGCGGCGATCTGGCGCGACGTGCTGAACGCCGAGCGCGTCGGCCGCGGCGATCACTTCTTCGAACTCGGCGGCCATTCGCTGGCGGCGGTGCGCGTCGCGACCCGCGTCGCCGAGCGGCTCGGCCGCGACGTGCCGGTGCGCGCGCTGTTCGAAGCGCCGGTGCTCGCGCAATACGCGCGCCAGGTGGCCGACGCGCCGCGCGCCGCGCACGCCGGCACCGCCGTGCCGGGCGTCGCGATGGTGAAGCCCGATGCGCATGGCGTGTGGCCGCTGTCGCCCGCGCAGCTTGGCCTGTGGTTCCTGTGGCGCGCGCAGCCGGACAGCGCCGCATACAACATTCCGGTCGCGCTGCGCGTGCGCGGCCCGCTCGACGTCGATGCGCTGCGCGCGGCGTTTTCGGCGGTCGCGGCCGCGCACCCGGCGCTGCGCACGCGGCTCGTCGCGCGCGACGGCATGCTGCCGGGCCAGCGGATCGACGCCGCGGCGAGCGTCGCGCTGCCGGTCGTCGACCTGTCCGCGCTGCCCGACGCGCTCGCTCGCGCGGCGGCGCTGACCGGCGCCGATGCGCTCGCACCGTTCGATCTCGCGGCCGACGCGCCGCTGTGGCGCGCGCGCGTGCTGCGGCTCGGCGCGGACGATCACGTGCTGTCGGTGACGATCCATCACATCGTGTCGGACGGCGAATCGATCGAGCTATGGCTCGACGCGGTGCGCGCGCGCTATGTCGCGCTCGTGCGCGGCGAAGCGGCCCGGGCCTCTTCGACGACGACAACGACGCCAGAAAACACGCCGCTCGTGCTGCCCGCGTCGTGCCAGCCGGCCCGTGTCGCGTACTGGCGCGACGCGCTGGCCGACCTGCCGCCGCCCATGCTGCCGCAGCGCGCCGACGCGCCGGCCGTGCCGCAATGGCGTGCGGCGCGCATCGCGTTCGAGTTCGACGCGTCGCTGATCCGTGCCGCGCGCGATGCCGCGTCGGCGTCGCACGCGACGTTGCCGATGCTGCTGCATGCGGCGCTCAATACCGCGCTGTTCCGCGTGACCGGCGCGGCCGACCAGCCGGTCGGCGTGCTGGCATCGACGCGCGAACTCACGGGTGAAGCCGCACGCGACGCGCTCGGTCTCTTCATCAATTCGGTGGTCGTACGCACGCGGCTCGATTCCACGGCCCGCCGCGCGGACGTGCTCGCTCAGGTGCGCGACATGGCGCTTGCCGCCTATGCGCATGCGGACGTGCCGTTCGCCGACGTCGTCGCGGCGCTGCGCGCGCCGCGTGCCGCGCGGGCCAATCCGCTGTTCCAGGTGATGTTCAACTACCTGCGCCCGACCGGCGCGGCCGCACGCGACTGGGCCGGCCTGTCGCTCGCCGGCTTCGACGACGTGCGTCATCGCGTCGTGTTCACGCTGGAGCTGGACGTCGTCGAGCATCCGGACGGCCGCGTGAGCGCCGCGTTCTCCTATGCGGACGAACTGCTCGACGGCCGCTTCGTCGATGCGCTCGTCGATCTTTACCACGACGAAGTCGCGCGTTTCGCCGGTGCGGCGCAAGCGCCACTCGGCGTGCCCGATGCGCTGTTCGCCGCGCCGGCAGCGGTCGCACCGGTCGGCAACGCGACCCATGCGGCGGCGTCATCGCGCGTGCCGAACACGGCTGCCGCGCTCGCCGCGCTGTGGTCGGACACGTTCGCGACGGCGGCGCCCGCGCCCGATGCCGATCTGTTCGAGGCCGGCGCGACGTCGTTCGACGTCGTGCGTTTCGTCGATGCGGCGAGCCGCGCCGGGCACGCGCTGACGGTGGCCGACGTGTTCACGTCGCCGACGCTCGCGGCGCTCGGCACGCATCTCGACGAAGCGGCGCACACGCGACTGGAGGTGCGCGATGCTGGCTGAAGTGCGCCCGGACGGATTCACGCTGCTCGATACGTACCGCCTCGCGTTCGCGGACGGCCTGTTCGCGGTGCGCGACGGCACGGAGATCCGCGTCGCACAGGGCGACGGCATCGGCACGCAGTTGCTGCGTGCGCAACTCGGCGACGACGGCGCGCTGCGCCTCGTCGCCTACAACCACCGCGCGGCGCCGGCCGACCAGCGCCGCGCGCTGCTGGCCGCGCTCACCGCGGCGTTTTCGGACAGCGCGCGCCACGCGGCGATCCGGCTCGACCCGGCCGCATGGCCGGCGGTCGCGCTCGATGCGCTGCGCGCGAGCGGCGTGCTGGCCGACGGCGGCCGGTGCATGCGCGAGGGCTGGGCCCAGCAGGCCGATCTGTGGCGCGTCGGCGCGCATCTGCCGTGCGCGACGCTGCCGATGCTGACCGACGGCCGGCGTCATCCGCGCCGGCCGCCCGCGCCGCGCGGCGACGTGTATGCGCGCGACCTGCCGGCGCTTGGCGTGCGCTTCACGCTGCGCGGCTGGCAGCCGGGCGAGGATGCCGCGCGCCTTGCGCACTGGTTCGACGAGCCGCGCGTGCGCGACGGCTGGCCGGGCACGCAGCCCGGCGCGCACGGCACGGCGCCCGATGCCGATCCACACGTGAGCCCGCTCGTCGGCTGCTTCGACGGCGAACCGTTCGCGTACGTCGAGGCGTACTGGCTGAAGGAAGACCCGCTCGCGCCGCACGTCGGCGCGCGCGACTACGACCGCGGGCTGCGGATGCTGGTCGGCGCATCGCGCTGGCGCGGCCCGCATTGCGTGGCGGGCTGGCTGCCGTCCGTCGTGCATTACCTGTTTCTCGACGACCCGCGCACCGAAGCGGTCGGCTGCGCGGTCCCGGCCGGCCGCGCGCGGGTCGTCGATACCCTCGCGCGGCATGGCTTCGCGCGGCAGCGCCGCCTGGCGCTCGCCCGCGGGCAGCCGCTGTGGATGCGCACGCTGCGCGAGACCTTCTTCTCCGGCCGTCACGTCTGACGGGCCGGTTTCACCGACAAGGGAGCTGAGAGACATGCAGAGAGAAACCGTATTCGACCTGATCGGCGTCGGCTTCGGGCCGTCGAACCTGGCGCTGGCCGTGCGCCTCGCGGAACGCCACGGCACGCGTCCGTTCGCGCATTGCTTCGTCGAACGCCAGCCGGAATTCGGCTGGCACCGCGGCATGCTGCTCGACGACTGCCGGATGCAGATCTCGTTTCTGAAGGATCTCGTCACGATGCGCGATCCGAAGAGCCGCTACACGTTCATCAACTATCTGTTCGAACGCGGCCGGCTGAACGAATTCGTCAACCTGAAGAACTTCTATCCGACCCGCGTCGAATTCCACGACTACCTGAGCTGGGTCGCCGGCGCGTTCGACGAACACGTCCACTACAGCGAAACCGTCACGGCGATCGAGCCCGTGCGCGGCGACGGCGCGCGCGTCGATGCGCTGCGCGTGTTGTCGCGCGATGCGGCCGGCCACGAACGCCAGCGCGTGACGCGTGCGCTGTCGGTCGGTGTCGGCGGCACGCCGGCGGTGCCGGACGCGTTCGCCGCGCTCGGCCGCGACCGCGTGATCCATTCGTCGTCCTACCTGTCCGACATCGACCGGCTGGTCGCGTCGCCGGACGGCGAGCGTCGTCGCATCGCGGTGATCGGCGCGGGGCAGAGCGCGGCCGAGGTGTTCATCGACCTCGCGCGCCGCTTCCCGCACGTCGACGCGAGCCTCGTGATGCGCGCGGGCGCACTGAAACCGGCCGACGACAGCCCGTTCGTCAACGAGATCTTCAGCCCGGCGTTCACCGACGTCGTCTACGCGCAGCCGCACGACGCGCGCCGCGCGCTGCTCGAGCGCTATCGCGACACCAACTACGCGGTGGTCGACCGGCCGCTGATCGAGCAGATCTACGAAATGCTGTACCTGCAGCGCATCGACGGCACGCCGCGTCACGCGCTGCGCGCGAACAGCGCGATCGAGGCCGCGGTGCGCACCGCCGACGGCCGCATCGAGCTGACGCTGCGCGACCGGATGAGCGGCGCGACGCACGTCGAACGCTTCGACGCGCTGGTGCTGGCGACCGGCTACCGGCGCGACACGCATTCGGCGCTGCTCGAAGGACTCGCGCCGCACCTTGGCGATGCGCTCACGCGCGGCGACGTCACGCGCGACTACCTGCTCGCGACGCCCGAGCACTTCGCGCCGCGCATCTACCTGCAAGGCTGCTGCGAAGACAGCCACGGCCTGTCCGACACGCTGCTGTCGGTCCTCGCGCGCCGCGCGGACGAGATCTGCGCGTCGCTCGAGGAAGGGATCGCGCCCGGCCATGACGATGGGGCGGTCCGGGCGCTGCATGAACAACGACACCAAAACGGGGCGAGCGCGGGCCGCATGGCTTTCGCTCTTTGACAAAGGCGCGGTCGGAGACCGCATCAAGAAAGTGGAGCAGAGAAAGATGGAGTGGGCAACAGGCACGCGTGTGCGTGCGATCGCAGCCGCGGCGAGCGTGGCGTTCGGGATGGCGGCAGGGCATGCATACGCCCAGACGGCGCCGGCCGTGAACGCAGGTGCCGCGGTGTCGGCCGGCGGTGCGCAGAACGGTGCGGCGGCTAGTGCGGCGGCAAGCACGTCGACCGGCGCGCAGAATGGCTCGACGTCCGGCACGCTGCCGGCGATCAACGTCAACGCGGGCTCGCAAGGCGACGGCACGGTCGGGCTCGTCGCGAAGCGCAGCCGGACCGGCACCAAGACCGATACGTCGATCAACGAAATCCCGCAGACGATCAACATCGTCACCGCGCAGCAGATCGAGATGACCGGCGCGACCGACGTGAACGCGGCGCTGCGCTACGTGCCGGGTTTCTCGTCGTACGGCTCGGACAACCGTTCCGACTGGTACGCGGCGCTGCGCGGCTTCACGCCGACCGCGTACGTGAACGGCCTGCAGGTGCCGAACACGCTGAACCTGTCGAGCTGGCGCGTCGATCCGTACATGATCGACAGCATCACCGTGCTGCGCGGGCCGACGTCGGTGCTGTACGGCGCCGGCGACCCGGGCGCGATCATCGACGTGCAGACCAAGACGGCCGACGGCGAGCGCGTGCGCGAAGCCGGCGTGCAGTTCGGCAACTATGCGCGCAAGCAGTTCATGATCGACGTCGGCGACAAGCTCGATGCGGACGGCAAGTATGCGTACCGGTTCGTCGGCGTCGCGCGCGACGGCAACGCGCTGACCGGCCCGAACAACGACCAGCGCGTCGCGCTCGCGCCGTCGTTCCGCTGGCGCCCGGACGCGGATACGTCGCTGACGCTGTCCGCCACCTACCTGCAGGACTGGGGCGACATCTCGTCGAACTTCCTGCCGGCGCAAGGCACGGTGTTGCCGAACCCGAACGGGCAGCTCAGCAAGGACGTCTACGGCGGCGACCCGGATTTCAACTACTACCGCAAGAAGCAGTGGTCGCTCGGCTACCAGTTCGAGCGGAATCTGAATTCGATGTGGACGTTCCGCCAGAACGTGCGCTGGATGCACCTGTCGCTCGACAACGGCTCGGTGTTCGGCGCGGGCTTCGCGGACGGCAGCCTGACCGACATCAACCGCTGGGCCGGCGTGTTCCAGACGAACTACAGCCGCTTCGACATCGACAACAACCTGCAGGGCCGCTTCGGCACGGGGCCGCTGGAGCACACGCTGCTGCTCGGCTTCCAGTACAACCGGCAGACCGCGACCGACAGCGAATGGCTGGCCGCCGCGCCGACGCTGAACATCTACAACCCGGTCTACACGCCCGTCACGCTGTCCGTGTTCTCGCCGCCGAATACCACGTACCGCACCAACACGTACACGACGATGAACACGTTCGGGCTGTACGTGCAGGACCAGGTCAAGTGGAACCGCTGGACGCTGACGCTCGGCGGCCGCGAGGACTGGGTCAACCAGCGGATGGACGACCGCGAGGGCGGCACGCAGTCGAAGGCCGACATCAGTGCGTTCACCGGCCGCGTGGGCCTCACCTACCAGGGCGACTACGGGCTGTCGCCGTACGTCAGCTACGCGACGTCGTTCAACCCGCTGATCGGCGTGAACCTGTACGGCGGCGGCCTGCCGCAGCCGACCCGCGGCAAGCAGATCGAGGCCGGCCTGCGCTGGCAGCCGCCCGGCAAGAACCTGATGCTGAGCGCGGCGATCTACCAGATCAACCAGACCAACGTGCTCACGTCGACGCCGCTCAATCTCGATCCGTCCGGCACGACGTCGGTCCAGACGGGCGAAGTGCGCTCGCGCGGGATCGAGCTGAACGCGACCGGCAAGCTCACGCGCAACCTGTCGCTGATCGCGTCCTACGTCTACCAGGACGTGAAGAACGTGAAGGCGAACGACGCATCGCTGAACAACTGGCCGGTCGACATTCCGCGACCGCGCCAGATGGCGTCGCTGTGGGCCGACTGGACGTGGCACACGGGGCCGCTCACGGGCTTCGGCCTGGGCGGCGGCGTGCGTTACCAGAGCGCGTCGGCCGGTGCGGCCGACAACTCGCTGACGGTCGCGAGCTACACGCTGTTCGACGCGGGCGTGCACTACGACACGCGCAACTGGCGCTTCGCCGTGAACGGGACGAACCTGTTCAACCGCCACTACATCAGCGGTTGCCAGTCGACGAGCGTCTGCATTTTCGGGACCGACCGCACGGTGCTCGCCACCGCGAAATACAACTGGTGACGCCGCGCGCCGCGGCGCGCCGGCCGGCCTTCGGGCCGGCGCGGGCGGGCCGCGGCGCCGTCGTCCGTTTTTTCCACGACGCCTCCATGCCGAAGAAAAATCTCGTCTACATCCAGTCGCTGCGCAACGGCGCGGCCGATCGCGCCGGCCAGCCGGTCGCCTACCGGGGCGGCACGCGCTACATGAAGGCGCCGCTCGAATTCCTCGTCGAGCGCCTGAACGACTCGCCGCTCGGCGAACGCTATGCGCTCAAGGGCGTGATCGTCGACGACGACGCAGGCTCGCCGGCCGACCGCGCGAAGGTCGCCGACTACGGCTTCGCGCGCACGCCGGGCCGCCCGTGGATCCTGCCCGACGGGCTGACGGTGCAGGGCCGGCCGGTCGACGAACTGTTCTGCACGATTGCATCGACGTACCGCCGGCTGCCGCGCGACGCACGCGAGCGCGTGACGGGCAAGCAAGCGTTCGAGCGCCGCCTGCTCGAACGCCTGCTCGAACTCGACGCCGACGTGGTCGTGCTCGACGGGCTGCTCGTGATCCTCGACGAGCTCGTGCGTCCCGGCGCGCGCTTTCACCGCCGCATCGCGAACATCCACCCCGGCATTACGGCCGACGCTTCGCCGTACCAGCGGCGCGGTGCGTGGGCGACGCTCGACGCGCTGCACGGCGCGCGCGGCGAACGGGTCGACTGGGCGAGCGGCGCGACCTCGCGCGTCGAACCGGTGACGATGACGGGCGCCTCGTTCCACTACGTCGACAACGGCATCGATTCCGGCGAGGTGATCTGCGACGTGCTCGACACGCCGATCGCGCCGGACGACACGATTCTCGAACTGCGCTGGAACAACTTCCAGCGCAGCCTGTTTCCGGCGCTCGAGCGGGGGCTGCACATCCTCGCCGACCGCCACGACGCGGGAGCACTGTGATGGAAGACACGCTGACGAAACCGGCCAACGCGGTAGACGCGGTCGAAGGCCACGTGGCCGCGGCACGCGACGGCGCCGCGCACGGGCAGGAGCCGCCCGCCGTCGAGCGCACGCTCGACGCGTGGCGGCCCGGCGATCCGCCGGCGGCACTGCTCGCGGAATTCGTCGCGCTGTTCAACACGGACACGCGGCACGACGCGGCGACGGTGTCGGTGCCGCTCGGCGGCGCCGATCCGGCGGCCATCGCGTCGTACGTCGCGCGCGCGGTGCGCGAAGGCGTGATCGACGGCGCGCGGATCGCGGGCGACCGGCTGCGCGTCACCGCATCGCGCGCGACGTTCTGGCAGAACCCGCGGCCGTGGCTGAAGGCCCCCGCGTCGGGCGGGATGCCGCTGCGCTACACGATCACGAACGGCCATCGGCACCCGGTGCGGCCGCCGTCGCCGGCCGGCGAGATCTATGCGCGCTACATGCCGCAGGTCGGGATGACGTTCAGCCTGCGCACCGTCGACATCGCTGCACATGCGCAGCTGTTCAGCGACTGGATGAACCTCGATCGCGTCGCGCATTTCTGGGATCAGCGCGGCACGCTCGACGAGCACGCCGCGTATCTCGCGGAGCGGCTCGCCGATCCGCACATGCATCCGATGATCGGCTATTTCGACGACACGCCGTTCGGCTATTTCGAGTTCTACTGGGCGAAGGAGGACCGCCTCGCGCCGTTCTACGACGCGCACGACTACGATCGCGGGCTGCACCTGCTGATCGGCGACTCACGCTTCCAGAGCGCGGGCAAGCTGCATGCATGGTGGAGCGGGGTGCTGCACTACATGTTCGTCGACGAACCGCGCACGCAGCGGCTCGTCGGCGAGCCGCGCGTCGATCACGTGCGGCATATCGCGTACATGCACCGGCTCGGGTTCCATACGTTGAAGGAGTTCGATTTCCCGCACAAGCGCGCGGCGCTTACCGTGATGGAGCGCGAAACATTCTTCGACACTTTCCGGTTGCCGTGACGGGGACGGGGGCGCGAGGCGTCGATTCGTCGATACGTCGATACGTCGATACGTCGATACGTCGATACGTCGATACGTCGATACGTCGATACGTCGATACGTCGATTCACAAGCATCGACGTATCGCGCGGCTTGCAGGGGGCGCGCATCGGCCGTTCGCGATATGGATCGGGTGGGCGGCATGAGGAAGAATGGTCGCTCCCTCATCGCAGACAGGTCGTGACGACATGGCAAGCACACCCGCGACAGCATCAGGCGCGATCCCGCATCAGCGCCGTCCGATATTGACATATGCCGGCATATGCCTAGAGTGGGTGCATCGTACTCCATTGGAGTGGCTCATGCGCACCGTTTCCATTTTCAAGAACGCCCGTAACCAGGCAATCCGCATCCCGAAGGACATGGAATTCGAGGGGGTGACGGAACTCGAGATCCGCCGCGAGGGCGACACGTTGCTGCTGCGGCCGGTGCGGCCGACGTGGCTGTCGCTCGCGAGTGAACCGCTGGCCGATGCCGACCTCCTCGTCGAGCGCCCGGCTGTCGTCGAATCCGGCCGTTTCGACTTGTCCGGCGCCGATGACGCCGCACCGACGGAGTCGGGCCGGTGACCACGCTCTACATGCTCGATACGAACATCTGTTCGTTGATCATGCGCGAGCGACCGTCCGTGGTGTTGTCCCGGCTGCAGTCGTGCGTCAATGCGCAGCACCGGATCGTCGTGTCGGCGATTACCTATGCGGAAATGCGGTTCGGCGCGGTCGGCAGAAAGGCATCGCCGAAGCATGCGGAACTCGTGACGGCCTTTGTCGCTCGGCTGGACGGCGTGCTGTCGTGGGATACCGCGGCGGTCGATGCAACGGCGGCGATTCGCGCCGACCTCGCCGCGCGCGGCACGCCGATCGGCGCAAACGATGCGTCGATCGCCGGTCACGCGATCGCGGCCGGTGCCGTGCTCGTCACGAACAATCGTCGCGAGTTCGGCCGCGTCGCGGGGTTGTCGCTCGAAGACTGGGCGGCCTCGGCCTGAGGTCGTGAATGCGCGATGGCGTGGCGCCCGCGCGGTCGCACGTCACGCGCGAGGAACAGGCGGATCCGCGAGGAAGGCGCTGCGGAACGCGTCGAGATACCGGTCGGCGTCCGCGCTGAATTCCCCCGGCAGCAGCGCGAACGCGCGGGCCTGCAGATCCTGCCCGAGCGTCGCGTAGATTGCTTCATCGGACAACAGCGCGCGGATCGCATCGTACGTCGGCGGCGAAGCAATCCGCTGCGCATCGCGCGCCAGCAGCGCAGCCGCCGCCACCTCAGGCTGGAAACCGTGCTGCTCGAGCAGATCGGGCGCCACCTCCCAGATGCGCTCGCGATTGCCTGCGTCGTGGAAATGCGTGAGCAGGAACAACAGGTCGTACGCGTCGCTGTTCTGGCGCGCGCGCCGGTCCTTCCACGCGAGCAACTTCAACAGCGCAAGGGCGGGCAGGCTCGCCACCGGCACCGCGACGTCGGCCGCGATCGACACGACCAGCGCCGTATCGATCGCCTCCTGAAAGCCCAGCACGTTCAACACGAAATCGCCGCCAGGCGGCCAAGCGATTTCGCCGGGCGGCGTTTCGAGCGGGCCGAACGGCACGAGATCGAGTTCCGTGCGAAAGCCTTGCGTCCCGCTGTCGAACAGCAGTTTCTGCCGATGCTTCGGCGCACGCGCGAATTGCCCGGTCGCGACGAGCGCATCGACGAGCCGTTCGTGAAACGGCCAGCTCACCGCGCACACCGCGACGTCGACGTCCCGCGTCGCACGCACCGGGCGGATGCCGTGGACATGCCACATCAGGATGTCGCGCGCGGTCGCACCGGCGACGACGAATGCCGCGTCGAGCTGCGCGCAGGCCGCGCGGACCGCCTGCAGCAGCGCGACCGCCGCCGGCTCGAGCGGCCGGCGCGTGTCGACTTCAAGCGGGCGGGCGGGCGAGGTATCGGTCATGGATGTGTTCGGCGGCGGCGAGATTGCGACTGTCCCCGGACGAGACGAGATCCGCGTAGATCAGCAGCGGCGGCACGAGCGGCACGTCCTGCTCGCGCCAGTCGAGCGCCGGCGACGGCGGCCAGAAGGCTTCGAGCAGCTCGACGTCGCCACGCTCGTCCGGGCGCAGGCGTGCCTGGAGCAGCAGGCGGTTCGACACGGCGCCATGCGTATAGACGGTGATCGCGGCCGGCTTCAGGTCGTGCGTCAGCAAGTCGGCCGCGGGTTCGCCGCCCAGCCGCGCGTCGAATGCCGCGAAATCGAAGCCGCGCCACCAGTCGGGCGCGAGCGCGGCAAACCGCCGGGCCGGCAGTTTCGCGCGCAGGCGGCTCGGATACAGCGCGACCCATTCCTGCATGAAGCGCGGCCAGTCGGGTATCAGCCGTTCGCCGTTGCGCCGCTGCGCGACAAGGCCGCGCGCGAGCAGGTCGTCCATCGCGAGATTGACCGTGCCGAGCGCGACGCCCGACGCGGCAGCGATCGCCCGGTACGGTTGCGCGACGAGGCCCGGCTGCGTCGCGAGCGCGAACATCACGGCCAGCCCCTTGGGCGTCGTCGCGCGCGATGCCTGCCGGCGCGGCGTGCGGGCGGGTTTCGGCCGGCCGGCGATCATCACGGTCGCTTCCGGCTGGATCAGGCACGCATTGCCGGCCGTATCGAGAAACGGGATGCCTTGATCGGTCAGGCGGGCAGCCAGCTCGACCGATACGTACGGCGCAACCAGCATCAGCGGCCGCTCGCCGGGCAGCGGGGCGCCGCCGCGCCGGCGCAGCGCCGCGCGTGCGTCCTGCACCGATTCGACCCCGATGCTCACCGCCGCCGGCATCTCGAAGGCCTGCCCGGCAATGGCGAAACGGATCATCGCGTCGGCATGCGCTTCATAGGCGGCCGGCACGCGCACGGGCCGCGCATGGAAGTGCCGGGTCGCGCGTTCGAACGCGGCGCAGGCTTCGTCGAGCACGTGCTGTTCCGCTATCGGCAGGGTGGCGTTCTCGGGCATCGGGATGGATCGCTTGTTCACTTTTCTGCCAGCGTACACAAAAAATGTACAACCGTCAAAAAATGAACAAGAACGCTCAACTCTTTGATAAGGCGGGATTATTCTGGAATGACGAACGGAACTCAACGTGCACTCCCACCTGAGAAATCAAGACGAACTCGCAGTGTCGCGCATCCCGATCGTGGCCGGCAGTCACCCGAATGGCCGGCTTCCTCCCGCCGTGCGATTCGTCGTGTGCCGGCGGGCAGACTGGCAACTCCAGGTTGTCGCCGCGACGACTTTCTGTCTGTCCGGTTGCCGCTCAACCGACTATCCTTGCCTGCACATTCCCCATGGAACCCAGGAGACGATACCGTGACGCACAGCGTGATCCCCGCAGGCCTCGCCGACGAAATGATCGAGATCCGGCACCGCATTCATGCCCACCCCGAACTGGGCTTCGAGGAATTCGCGACGAGCGATCTCGTCGCCGGGCAGTTGCAGGCGTGGGGCTACACGGTGCAGCGCGGGCTCGGCGGCACGGGCGTCGTCGCGCAGCTGAAGGTGGGCAATGGCACGCAGCGCCTCGGCCTGCGTGCCGACATGGACGCGCTGCCGATCCACGAGTCGACCGGCCTGCCGTACCAGAGCACGATCCCCGGCAAGATGCACGCGTGCGGTCACGACGGCCACACGGCGATGCTGCTCGCGGCCGCGAAGCACCTGGCGCGCGAGCGCCGCTTTTCCGGCACGCTGAACCTGATTTTCCAGCCGGCCGAGGAAGGGCTCGGCGGCGCGAAGAAAATGCTCGACGACGGGCTGTTCGAGCAGTTCCCGTGCGACGCGATCTTCGCGATGCACAACATGCCGGGCTTCCCGACGGGCAAGTTCGGCTTCCTGCCGGGGCCGTTCATGGCGTCGTCCGATACCGTGACCATCGACGTGCAGGGGCGCGGCGGCCACGGCGCGGTGCCGCACAAGGCGATCGACCCGGTCGTCGTGTGCGCGCAGATCGTCATCGCGCTGCAGACGATCGTCTCGCGCAACGTATCGCCGCTCGACATGGCGATCGTCACGGTCGGTGCGATCCACGCGGGCGAGGCGCCGAACGTGATTCCCGACCGTGCGCAGATGCGCCTGTCCGTTCGCGCGCTGAAGCCCGAGGTGCGCGACCTGCTCGAGACACGCATCAAGGAAGTCGTTCATGCGCAGGCGGCCGTGTTCGGCGCGACCGCGACGATCGATTACCAGCGTCGCTATCCGGTGCTCGTCAACGATGCGGAGATGACCGCGTTCGCACGGGGCGTCGCGCGCGGGTGGGTCGGCGAAGCGAACCTGATCGACGGGATGGTGCCGCTCACCGGCAGCGAGGATTTCGCGTTCCTGCTCGAGAAGCGGCCGGGCTGCTACCTGATCATCGGCAACGGCGACGGGGAGGGCGGCTGCATGGTGCACAACCCCGGCTACGACTTCAACGACGCGGCGCTGCCGATCGGCGCGTCGTACTGGGTCAAGCTGGCGGAGACTTTCCTGGTGTGACGCCGCGGCGCATCGACGTGGGCACCGCCGCCCGGTGAGCGCCCGCGCGGCCATGACACCGGCCGCGCGGGACGCATTGGAAACGCGCCAAAGGCGCTACACAAGAGCTACCGCAAACCCTCGCCCAGGCTCCTGTTCCATTGGAAAGCGCTCACGCGCTGAATTTGACGCTCCTTGACATCGACGGCACGGGCCGCGTGCTACGCTGCGCGCGACGCCGGATCGGCTCGATGAATACAGGTGTGGACGACATGCGAAAACAGTTTCTGACCGTGCTGACGGCTTGCGCGGTCGGCGTTCTGGCGGCCGGATGCGACGACCAGAAGGTGGCTGACGCGGTGAATGCGATCAAGCCCGATCCGATGGCGTTCGGCAATCTGCAGCCGGGCGTCTCGACGACCGAGGACGTGCTGCGCCAGGCGGGCAAGCCCGAGATGGTCCGGCAGGGCGAGGACGGCTCGCAGCGCTTCGAGTATCCGCGCGGCCCGTACGGCACGAGCACGTACATGCTCGATTTCGGGCCCGACGGCCGGCTCGTGTCGATCACGCAGGCGCTGACGGCGGCGAACATCGCGAAGGTCGTGCCGGGGATGTCGAAGGACGACGTACGGCAACTGCTCGGCAAGCCGACCGAGGTCGCGCAATACGCGTTGAGCCATGAGGAAGTGTGGAGCTGGCACTGGGCCGAGGGCGGCGTATCGGGCGACGCGATGTTCAACGCGCATTTCTCCCCCGACGGCACCGTGATCCGGACGTCGCGCTCGGAAGCGCCGGGCCGCGAAAAACCCTGACCGCGCAGCCGCGCGGTGTCCCGGGGTATTTTTCGTCAGAATGCCGTGCCGCCGAACAGCGCGGCCGCCATCTCCGGATTCGACGGCCAGTACATGTGCATGTAGGTCGCGACGATCGGGCCCGCGCGATAAACGGCTTCGCCGCTTCCGGGCGCGCCGTCGGGCCGCGCAGCCGTCGCCACCGGCGCCAGCGGCGTATCGAGCCGCGAATAATGAAACGTATGACCGCGCATCGGCCCGGTGCGCGTGTCCAGCTGCTGCATCCCGAGCGCCGCGAACCGGCGCTGCATCGTCGCATGGCCTGACAACAGTCCGAGCATCGGCGTCGTCGCGCCGTCCACGTCGGTCAGCGATTCGCACAGATACACCATCCCTCCGCATTCCGCGGCGATCGGCAGGCCGGCCGCCGCGTGCGCGCGAATCGTCCGCGCGGTCACGGCATTCGCCGCGAGCGCCGCCGCATGCAGTTCCGGATAGCCGCCCGGCAGGAACAGCGCGTCGCAATCGTCGGGCACGGGTTCGTCCGCAAGCGGCGAAAAGAACCGCAGCTGCGCACCCAGCGCGTCGAGCAGCGCGAGATTGGCCGGATAGATGAACGAGAACGCGGCATCGCGCGCGATCGCGATCCGCTTGCCGGCGAGCACGCGCGGCAGCGCGGCGTGAACGTCCGGTTCCGCGAACGCGACGGCCGGCGGCAATTCGGCGAGCGCCGTCTGCGCGAGCACGTCGGCCGCACGCTCGAGCCGCGCGTCGAGATCGTCGATGTCGGCCGGCTGGTGCAGGCCGAGATGCCGTTCCGGCAGCGCGATGCCCGCATCGGCCGGCACGTGCCCGAGCCAGCGCAGGTCGTCCGGCAGCGCCTGCCGCAGCAGTTCCGCGTGTCGCGGCGACCCGACACGATTGCCCAGCACGCCGTGAAACGGCACCTCCGGCCGGAACCGCGCGAGCCCGAACGCGATCGCCGCGAACGTCTGCGCCATCGACTTCGCGGCAATCACCGCGACGACGGGCACGCCGAACGCGACCGCGAGATCGGCGCTGCTCGGCGTCCCGTCGAACAACCCCATCACGCCTTCGATCAGGATCAGGTCCGCGTCGCGCGCCGCATCGGCGAGCAGCGCGCGGCAGCCGGCTTCGCCGACCATGCCGAGGTCGAGCGCATGCACGGGCGCGCCGCTCGCGCGTTCGAGCAGCATCGGATCGAGAAAATCCGGCCCGGTCTTGAACACGCGCACGCGCCGGCCGAGCCGCCGGTGCAGCCGCGCGAGGCCGGCCGTCACCGACGTCTTGCCCTGGCCGGACGCGGGCGCGCTGACGAACAGCGCGGGGCAGGCCGGCATCGCTCAGAACTCCACGCCGGGTTGCGCCTTCACGCCTTGCTCCTTGTACGGATGCTTGACGAGACGCATTTCGGTGACGAGGTCGGCCGCGTCGATCAGCGCATCGGGCGCATGCCGCCCGGTGACGACGACGTGCACCGATTCCGGGCGCGCGACGAGCGTCGCGAGCACTTCGTCGAGCGGCAGGTATTCGTACTTCAGCACGGTGTTCAGCTCGTCGAGGATCACCATCCGGTACTCGCCGCTTTCGATCATCCGGCGCGCCTCGTCCCAGCCCTTGCGCGCGGTTGCGATGTCGGCGTCGCGGTTCTGCGTGTTCCACGTATAGCCGTCGCCCATCGTCACGAAGTCGCATTGCGCGACCGCGCCGAGGAAGTCGCGCTCGGACGTGTGCAGCGCGCCCTTGATGAACTGCACGACGCCAAGCCGCATGCCATGGCCGAGCACGCGCACGGCCATGCCGAACGCGGCCGTGCTCTTGCCCTTGCCGTTGCCGGTATTGACGATCAGCAGGCCCTTTTCCTGGGTAGCGGCAGCCTGCTTCTTTTCATGGCCGGCGCGGCGGCGTTCGGTCATCCGCTGATGGGATTCGGCATCGGTCTTCATCGGGAATCGTCCTGTCGAAAGCGAAACAAAAGGTTCAGAGCGGGCCGGCGAGCGCGACCGTCACGCCGTCCCGGATGGATTTGGGGCCGAGCAGCCGGCCATCGGGCGCCGCGAGCCGCGCGCACGGCTCGGCCACGCCCGCGACGCCGAAACGCGCGAGCGCCGCAGCCGACGGGCCGCTCAAGGCCGGTTCGGGGCACCGCGCGAGCTGCGCCGCGTCGAACGCGACGAGCGGCCAGCCGCGGCGTGCGCACAGCGTGCGCAGCGGCCGGGCACGCGCCTTGTCGGCGAGCGTCGCGACGACGGCCGGCTCGGCGTCCGGGTAGCGCGCCAGCGCCGCGCGGATCGCGGCATCGAGTTGCGCGGCCGTCACGCCCGCGCGGAAACCGACGCCGAGCGCGACGCGCATCATGCGCTGCCGCCGAGCGCCGCGCGCACCGCCGGATCGCCGGCGAGCGCCGCGACGCGGCCGATCACGACGATCGCGGGCGAGCCGATACCGGCGGCGCCCACGCGTTCGACGACCGTGTCGAGCGTCGCGAGCGCGTGCCGCTGCCCGTCGCGCGTCGCGTTCTCGATCGCCGCGCACGGCATGTCGCCGGGCACGCCGCCGTCACGCAGCGCGGCCACGATCGTGTCGAGCCGGCGTATGCCCATGTAGATCACGATCGTCATCCGCGTCGCGGCCAGCGCGCGCCAGTCGGGCTCGTCGGCGCCCGCGCCGTGGCCCGTGACGAAGATCACGCCCTGCGCGTCGCCGCGATGCGTGACCGGAATGCCGAGTGCGGCCGGGGCCGCGATACCTGCCGTGATGCCGTTCACGACCTCGACCGGGAAACCCGCCGCGCCGAGCGCGAGCAGCTCCTCGCCGCCGCGGCCGAACACGAACGGATCGCCGCCCTTGAGCCGCGCGACGCTGCGGCCCGCGCGCAGGTGCGCGAGCATCGCGGCGACGATCGTTTCCTGCGGCGTCGACGCGTGGCCGCCGCGCTTGCCGACGTGCTCGATGCGCGCGTCGGCGCGCGCATGGCGCAATACATCGGGGTTCACGAGATCGTCGACGAGCAGCACGTCGGCCGCGGCGATCGCGCGCACGGCCTTCAGCGTCAGCAGATCGGCGTCGCCGGGGCCGGCGCCGACGAGCCAGGCGCGGCTCATCGGGCGCGGCACGGCGCACACCGTGTCGTGGCAGTGGAAAGGGGACAGCGAGCGGCGCATCGGCGGCCGGCGGACAGGCAAGGCATGACGGATCGGGCGAAGCCCGCGCGAACGCGGGCGGAAAGCGCACCCCATCCGTCCCCCGCGGATCGGGCGTTCGGCGAGCAGCGGGCTCGCCCCTTGCGTCGGCCGGTATCCGGGCTGGCCGCTTGCCAGGCCGCAGCCTTCCCGCCCGCTGAAGGGCAGTGGCATCGCGGGCGGCCTGGGCGCGTGCGGGGGGAACCGCGGCGCGCGGGCGGCGTACCGTTGCGGGGACAGCACAGGCCGGGCGGACTTCCGCCTCCTGTTTCCCGTTTAACTGCGTGCGCGGAATGCGCATGCGAGCACCGAACGCGGCGCATACGATAGCACAGCGGTCGGCCCGCGCGAACCCGCCGCGCGGGCGCCGCAAGCGCCCCCGGTGCGATGCCGCCACCACGCCGGACGCGCCGCGGCAGGCCGTTCCGCCTTTACCTTGACGCTCCCCGCACCGCCGCCTACACTCGCACGCGTTTCGGTGCTCGCGCGCGCTCCTCCGGCGCGCGCAGTTAAACGGGAAACAGGGAGCCTGCCTGCGCCGCAGTCGGGCCAACCTGTGCTGCCCCCGCAACGGTAAGCGAACGCGTCGCGCCCAGCGCGATGCAGCGCCGCTTCGCCGCATGCCTGCCGCATGCGGACGACCGCCACTGGATGCCGCGCATCCGGGAAGGCGAAGCGGCGTGTTCGTCAGCCCGGATACCGGCCGAGACGTTGGGGTTCAGCGCCGCGGGGAGGCGGCGCATCGTCCACGGCCGCAGTTCGCCGGACGCCCGGGCGTTGCCCTTCCTTCGCCGATCCGTCAGCCGCTGCACGCGTGCGGGCCGGGGCGAAGAACGGCCAGCTCCGCGGGCAGGCCGACGACGGCCGTGTTGGCATTCATCATGTCGACCGTTCGCAAAGGAGCATCATGCTCGACTCGTTCTTCCGCCTGTTCAACGACAGCCCGTCCGGGCTGCGCGGCAAAATCGTCGCGATCTATTCATTGCTCGTCGCATTCAACGTCGGCGCGTGGATCTGGGCCTTCATCGCGTTTCGCGACCAGCCCGTGCTGCTGGGTACCGCGCTGCTCGCCTACGTGTTCGGGCTGCGCCACGCGGTCGACGCCGATCATATCGCCGCGATCGACAACGTCACGCGCAAGCTGATGCAGGAGGGCCGCAGCCCGCTCGGCGCGGGCCTGTTCTTCTCGCTCGGCCATTCGACGGTGGTGATCGTGATGTCGGTCGCGGTCGCGCTGACCGCGGCGTCGCTCGCGCGCTTCGAGAGCATGAAGACCTGGGGCGGCGTGATCAGCACGAGCGTGTCGGCGTTCTTCCTGCTGGTGCTCGCGGCCGCGAACCTGCTGATCCTGATCTCCGTGTACCGGACGTTTCGCGCGGCCCGCCGCGGCGAGCCGATCGTCGACGCCGACCTCGACATGCTGATGAACCAGCGCGGCGTGCTGGCCCGCCTGTTCCGGCCGTTGTTCCGCCTCGTGTCGCGCAGCTGGCACCTGTATCCGGTCGGCTTCCTGTTCGGCTTCGGCTTCGATACCGCGACCGAGATCGCGCTGTTCGGCATTTCGGCCACGCAGGTGCAGGGCGGCCTGTCGTTCTGGTCGGTGATGGCGCTGCCGGTGCTGTTCACCGCGGGCATGACGCTCGTCGACACGACCGACGGCATCCTGATGATGGGCGCGTACCGCTGGGCGTACGTGCGGCCGATCCGCAAGATCTACTACAACATGACGATCACGTTCGTGTCGGTGCTGGTTGCCGCGCTGATCGGCGGCATCGAGGTGCTCGCGCTGCTCGCGGACAAACTCTCGCTGCAGGGCCCGGTATGGGATTTCGCGACGATGGTCGCATCGCATTTCGGCATGCTCGGCTACGTCGTGATCGGCCTGTTCGTCGCGTGCTGGATCGTATCGGCCGCGATCTACCGCCTCAAACGCTACGACGAGATCGACGTGACGCTCTCGGCCTGACTCCCTTTTAGACACAGGACCCACCATGACCCTACGCAAGCTTCCCGTCACGATCGTCACGGGCTTTCTCGGCAGCGGCAAGACCACGCTGATGCGCCACATCCTGCAGCATGCAGAAGGCCGCCGCATCGCGGTGATCGTCAACGAATTCGGCGAGCTCGGCATCGACGGCGAAATCCTCAAGGGCTGCGGGATCGGCTGCGAGGATGCCGAGGGCGCCCGCAGCGAAGCGTCGGGCCAGCTGTACGAACTCGCGAACGGCTGCCTGTGCTGCACCGTTCAGGAGGAGTTCTATCCGGTGATGGAAGCGCTCGTCGAGCGCCGCGCCGACATCGATCACGTGCTGATCGAGACGTCGGGGCTCGCGCTGCCGAAGCCGCTCGTGCAGGCCTTCAACTGGCCGACGATCCGCAACAGCTTCACGGTCGACGCGGTCGTGACCGTCGTCGACGGGCCGGCCGCCGCGAGCGGCCAGTTCGCCGAGAACCCGCAGGCCGTCGACGCGCAGCGCCGCGCCGATCCGAACCTCGACCACGAATCGCCGCTGCATGAACTGTTCGCCGACCAGCTGTCGTCCGCCGATCTCGTGATCGTGAACAAGGCCGACCTCGTCGCCGACGCGCAGTTCGCCGCGGTCGAAGCCGCGATTCGCGAGGAGATCCCGCCGCAGGTGAAGGTCGTGCGCGCGACGCGCGGCGAGCTCGACCTCGCGATGCTGCTCGGCCTCGAATCGGCATCGGAGGAAACGATCCACCTGCGGCACGACCATCACGGCTCGGCCGACGACGGCGATCACGACCATCACCACGACGAATTCGATTCGGTGGTGGTGTCGGGCGACGCGGGCTCGCGCGAGGCGACGATCGCCGCGCTGCAGCGTGTCGTCGAGACGCACACGATCTACCGAGCGAAAGGCTTCGCGGCGCTGCCCGATGCGCCGATGCGGCTCGTGATCCAGGGCGTCGGCCGTCGCTTCGACAGCTATTTCGACCGTCGCTGGCAGGACGGCGAACCGCGTGCGAGCCGCTTCGTGCTGATCGGCGAGGATCTCGACGCGGCCGCGCTGCAGCGCGCGTTCGACGTCGCGTGCGCGGCCGAGCCGCAACAGGCGTAACGCACGATGCATCTGCTGCGCACCACGCCGGGCGGCTTCGTCGACGATACGCAGGGTGTCGTCCGGATCGACCAGCAGCCGGCCGACATCGTGATCCTGAGTTCGGCCGACACGACGCTGTCGCTGCTGGCCAGCGTCGTGCCGAAGCTGCCGGCCGGCTTTCCGAGCGTGCGGCTCGCGAACGTCACGTTCCTGCGGCAGCCGGCGTCGGTCGATTTCTATGTCGACGACGTGCTGCGTCATGCGAAGACGGTCGTGATCGATCATCTGGGCGGCGAAGCGTACTGGCCGTACGGGATCGAACAGGCCGTGTCGCTCGCGTCGAAACGCGGGCAGCAGCTCGCGATGTTCTCGGGCGACCTGCAGGAAGATCCGAACCTCGTCGCGAAGAGCACGGTCGCACCGGACCTGTGCCGGTTGTGGTGGCGCTATCTGCGCGAAGGCGGGATGCACAACGCCGAAGCGTTGCTGCGCAGCATCGCGTTCCATACGCTCGGGGTCGGCGACGAACCCGAGCTGCCGCGCCCGCTGCCCGCCGCCGCGCTGTATCACCCGGCGCGCGACCCGGCGAGCGTCGACGACTGGCGTCCGCGCTGGACGCCCGGCGCGCCCGTCGTCGCGATCCTGTTCTATCGTGCGCACTGGCAGGCCGCGAACACCGCCGTGTTCGACGCGCTGGCCGATGCGCTCGTGCGCGAAGGGCTCAATCCGCTGCCGATCGCGGTCACGTCATTGAAGGATGCCGTGAGCCGCGAGGTCATCACGCGGCTGTGCGACACGCACGGTGTCGCGCTCGTGCTGAACACCACGGCCTTCGCGGCCGGCGCGATCGACAGCCCCGAGCCCGACGTGCTCGCCGGCGACGCGCCGGTGCTGCAGGTGATCCTGTCCGGCGGCAACCGCGACGCGTGGGTGGCCGACAACCAGGGGCTGCACGCGCGCGACATCGCGATGCACATCGCGTTGCCCGAAGTCGACGGGCGCATCGTCACCCGCGCGGTGAGCTTCAAGGGGCTGGCGTATCGTTGTCCGCACACCGAGGTCGACGTCGTGCGCTACCAGCCGGACGCCGAACGGATCGCGTTCGTCGCGGCGCTCGCGCGCGGCTGGTGCCGGCTGCGCACGCTCGACCCTGCCGACAAGCGCATCGCGCTGATCCTCGCGAACTATCCGCAAAGCGAAGGGCGGATCGGCAACGGCGTCGGGCTCGACACGCCGGCGTCCGCGCTGCGCGTGCTGGCGGCGCTGCGCGACGCGGGCTATAGCGTGGCCGACCTGCCGGCCGACGGCGACGCGCTGATCGCGCGGCTCACCGAAGGCGTGACCAACGACCCGGCCGTGCGCGCATTGCGCCCGGCGTTCCAGAGTTTCGCGCTGGCCGATTACATTGCGCATTTCGCGCGACTGCCGGCCGCCGTGCGCGACGCGCTGAACGCACGCTGGGGCCCGCCCGAAGCCGATCCGACGCTGCGGCAGGGGCGCTTCACGATCGCAGGCTGGCGCGCGGGCAACGTGTTCGTCGGCATCCAGCCGTCGCGTTCGCGCGGCGAGAACGACTATGCGAGCTACCACGACGCGGATCTCGTGCCGCCGCACGCGTACCTCGCGTTCTATTTCTGGCTGCGCGATGCGTTCGGCATCGACGCGGTCATCCACCTCGGCAAGCACGGCAACCTCGAATGGCTGCCGGGCAAGAGCGTCGCGCTGTCCGACGCGTGCTGGCCCGACCTGACGCTCGGGCCGCTGCCGCACCTGTATCCGTTCATCGTCAACGATCCGGGCGAGGGCAGCCAGGCGAAGCGCCGCGCGCAGGCGGTGATCATCGATCACCTGATGCCGCCGCTCACGCGCGCGGAAAACTACGGCCCGCTGCAGGATCTCGAACGGCAGGTCGACGAATACTACGAGGCGCTGATGGTCGATGCGCGGCGCGCGAAGCTGCTGCGCAAGACGATCCTCGCGACGATCGCCGAACACCGGCTGCACGACGAACTGAGCGTGTCGCCGCCGCGCGATGCGGGCGACGAAGATGCGCTGCTGACGCGCGTCGACGCGTGGCTGTGCGAATTGAAGGAAGCGCAGATTCGCGACGGGCTGCATGTGTTCGGCGCGTCGCCGGCCGAGCGTCAGCGCCGCGACACGCTGCTCGCGCTCGCGCGCTTTCCGGTCGGCGACGGCAAGGGCGAACGTGCGGGGCTGATCGGCGCGCTCGCGCGCGATCTCGCGCTCGGCGACGATTTCGATCCGCTCGCGGCCGACTGGGCCGCGCCGTGGACGGGCCCGCGGCCGGCCGTGCTGCAGGCGCTCGACACATCGCCGTGGCGCCATGCGGGCGACACGCGCGAGCGGCTCGAACGGCTCGCGCAGCAGTGGCTCGACGGCGTGTGTGCGGCCGGCACGTCCGGCGCTTCCGGGATCGGCACGACGCCGCCCGGCGACTGGCCGCATACGCTCGCCGTCATCGAACGCGTGCGCGCGACGCTGATGCCCGCGCTCGACGCGTGCGGCGGCGAGGAAATGCGCCAGCTGCTGCGCGGGCTCGATGGCCGCTTCGTGCCGCCGGGGCCGAGCGGCTCGCCGTCGCGCGGCCGCCCCGACGTGCTGCCGACGGGCCGCAACTTCTATTCGGTCGATACGCGCGCGGTGCCGACGCAGGCCGCGTGGTCGCTCGGGCTGAAATCCGCGCAGCAGCTGATCGAACGTCATCTGCAGGATCACGGCGACTATCCGCGCGCGATCGGGCTGTCGGTCTGGGGGACGGCCACGATGCGCACCGGCGGCGACGACATCGCGCAGGCGTTCGCGCTCCTCGGCGTGCGGCCGAAATGGGCGCACGGCAGCCATCGCGTGACCGACTTCGAGATCCTGCCGATCGAGATCTTCGACCGGCCGCGCATCGATGTGACGCTGCGCGTGTCCGGCTTCTTCCGCGACGCGTTCCCGAACCTGATGCACCTGTTCGACGCCGCCGTGCAGGCCGTCGCCGCGCTCGACGAGCCGGAGGCCCTGAACCCGATCCGCGCGCGCGTCGAGCGCGAACGCGCAACGTGGATCGAGCGGGGCGTGGCGCCGGACGAAGCGCGACGCCGTGCCGGCTGGCGCGTGTTCGGCGCGCGGCCGGGCAGCTACGGCGCCGGCCTGCAGGACCTGATCGACCAGCGCCACTGGCAGAGCGACGCCGATCTCGCCGATGCGTACCGCCAGTGGGGCGGCCACGCATACGCGCAGAACAGCGCGGGCGAGCCCGCGCCCGACGTGTTCGGCGAGCGGCTCGCGACGATCGACGTGGTCGTGCAGAACCAGGACAGCCGCGAACACGACATCCTCGATTCGAACGACTACTACCAGTTCCAGGGCGGGATGACGGCGGCCGTCCGGCACCTGTCCGGGCAGCAGCCGAGCATCTATCACGGCGACCATGCGAACCCGGCCGCGCCGAAGATGCGCACGCTGCGCGAGGAGATCGCGCGCGTGATCCGCTCGCGCGTCGTCAATCCGAAATGGCTCGACGGCGTCAAGCGCCATGGCTACAAGGGCGCGGCCGAAATGGCCGCGACCGTCGACTACCTGTACGGCTATGACGCGACCGCGCGCGTGCTGTCGGACCACCAGTACGCGCTCGTCGCCGACGCGTACCTGTTCGACGACGACACGCGCGCGTTCCTCGAACGCCACAACCCGAAGGCGCTGCACGGCATCTGCGAACGCTTCGTCGAAGCGATGCAGCGCGGGCTGTGGCAGCAGCCGGGCGACTATCGCGAGCGGATCGAAGCGGTCTGGCTCGACAGCGAACAACTTCAGGAAGGAGGACGGCGATGACCGATCCAACGACGCAGCACGCACGCGCGGTATTCCCGTTCGCGGCGCTGGTCGCGCAGCAACCGCTGCAGCAGGCGCTGCTGCTCGCGGCGATCGACCCGTCGCTCGGCGGCGTGCTCGTCAGCGGGCCGCGCGGCACCGCGAAATCGACCGCCGCACGCGCGCTCGCCGAACTGCTGCCCGAAGGGGCATTCGTCACGCTGCCGCTGTCGGCGAGCGACGAGCAGGTCACGGGCACGCTCGATCTCGCGCATGCGCTCGCCGAAAACGGCGTGCGCTTCCGGCCGGGCCTGCTCGCGCGCGCGCATCGCGGCGTGCTGTACGTCGACGAGGTGAACCTGCTCGCCGACGGGCTCGTCGATACGCTGCTCGATGTCGCCGCGAGCGGCGTGAACGTGGTCGAGCGCGATGGCGTGTCGCATGCGCACGACGCGCGCTTCGTGCTGGTCGGCACGATGAACCCCGAGGAAGGCGAACTGCGCCCGCAATTGCTCGACCGCTTCGGGCTGATGGTCGAGCTCGCGAACTGCTTCGACGCCGCGCAGCGCGAGCAGATCGTGAAGGCGCGCCTCGCGTTCGATCTCGATCCGGATGCGTTTCGCGCACGTCACGCGACTGCACAGCGCGACCTCCGCGACCGCATCCACGCGGCGCGGGCAAAGTTGTCGACGCTGGATTTCGACGATGCGGTTCACGCGCGCGTCAGCGCGCTGTGCATCGACGCGGCCGTCGACGGCCTGCGCGCCGACCTCGTGATGCTGCGGGCCGCGCGCGCACTCGCGGCGCTGGAACAGGCCGACGCGGTGACGGTGTCACATGTCGAACGCGTAGCCGACGCGGTGCTGCGGCATCGGCGTCATGCGGGTGCGCCGCCGTCGTCGGGCGCGTCGCAGTCGAATGCAGAGGGCGGCGGCGACCGCGACGACCCTGCGCCGCCGGACCTGCGCCGGCAGCCCGATCATCGACCGGGCGCGGCACGAAACGATGCAACGGCGTCGCAAGGCGACTGGGGCTACCTGCCGCCCGAGCCCGCCGGACTGCGCGACGTGAAAGGCGTGGTGCCGCTGCCGCTAAAAAAACGCTGAGCCATCGAGCCGACGCCGCCGCGAACACCGTTCGCGGTCCTCGATGGCTGCCAGGCGCCGCCGCGCGCGTGCCGGGTACGGTGCGTGCCGGCACGGCCGTTGCATGGCCGGCGACGCTCGCCGCGAAGCGCGGCGGCCCGCTGCACGCCGACCACCTGCGTTTTCGCAAGCAGGCCGGCACGCCGCGCGCACTCCATTGCTTCGTGCTCGACTGTTCGGCGTCGATGCTGTCGCACGAACGGCTCGCGCTCGCGAAAGGGCTGATCGTCGCGTACTTCGACCAGGCCGCGCGCGACCGCGTGGCAACCGCGCTGATCTGTTTCGGCGGCAACGGCGCCGAGCGGCGCTTCGGCCCGGCCGTGCCGCGCTGGTGGAATGCGCGCTGGCTCGAGCCGGTGGACGGCGGCGGCGGCACACCGCTTGCGGACGGCATCGCCGCCGCCGGACACTTGCTCGCCGGCGCCGCACGGCGCACGCCGGACCAGCAGCGCTGGCTGTGGGTGCTGTCCGACGGGCGCACGCGCGAAACACCACCGAAACCGGCGGCCGCCGATCACGTCGTGTTCGTCGATTTCGACGATGCAGCCGTGCGGATCGGGCAGGGCAGGCGGCTCGCCGATGCATGGGGCGCGCAATGGATGACGGCCGCGTCGCTGTGCCCACGGCTGGCCGGCTGATCCGGTGATCGGGCGCGCGGGCCGGGCGGGCCGATTGCCGGCGCTGCGCTATGATCGCCGTTTCTACTCACCGGAATGCCTTCCATGCAAGTACTCGTCGATGCCGACGCGTGTCCCGCCGTCATCAAGGACATGCTGTTTCGCGCCGCGCGTCGCGCCGAGATCTGCGTGACGCTGGTCGCGAACCAGTTCCTGCGCACGCCGCCGTCGCCGTTCATCAAGGCGTTGCAGGTGCCGGCCGGCTTCGACGTGGCCGATGCGCGGATCGTCGAGCTCGCGGCAGCCGGCGATCTCGTGATCACTGCCGACATCCCGCTGGCCGCCGCCGTCCTCGACAAGGGCGCGCATGCGCTCGACCCGCGCGGCAACTGGTTCAGCCGCGAGAACATCGAGGAGCGCCTGTCGACGCGCGCGATGATGGATCAGCTGCGCAGCGCGGGCATCGATACGGGCGGGCCGGCCCCGTTCAGCGCACGCGACGGCAAGGCGTTCGCGTCGCAGCTCGACCGGTTCCTGGCACGCCACGGCAAGCCGTGACACATCAGGCCCCGCGCGTCGATCGTGCGATACGTCACCGGTTTCGCGTCGAACCGTCCGCTACGGCAGAATACGGATGCTGCCCCGGCATCGATGTCGTGGCGCGAACGACCCACCGGAGGGCATGGATGTCACCGACTCAACTTCTCGTTCCAACCTTCACCCAGATGCTGCGCGCGCAATCCGCGTGGCTCGACAAGGCCGTGGCGCACCGGCAGGCCGCCGGCGACGCGCCCGATGCGGTGCTCGCGCTGAAGCTCGCACCCGACATGTATCCGCTTGCGGCGCAGGTGCGGTTTTCGTGCTTCCAGGCGATGGAACCCGTCTACCGGCTGCGCGGCGAACCGCTGCCGGACGCGCTGCTGGCGTTGCGGGAAGCCGGCTGGCATGCCGATGCGCAGCCCGGCACGCTGGGCGACGCACAGGGCATCCTCGCCGGCACGATCGCGTTCCTCGGCGAACTCGCGCCCGACGCACTCGACGGTGGCGCCGCGCTGCCGATCGCGCTCGCACTGCCGAACGGTATCGCGTTCGACATGACCGGCGAGCAGTACGTGCGCGACTGGGCGCTGCCGCAGTTCTATTTTCATTCGATCGCTGCGTACGCGATCCTGCGCCATCACGGCGTCGAGCTGGGCAAGGCCGACTACGTGCCGCACATGCTGGCCTACGTGCGGCCCGGCACGATTCCGCAGGGTTGAACGGTCGAGCGGACGATCCCGCCGCCGCGCACCGGCATGACACGCGCCCTGTTCATCTGCAGCCGCAATCGGCTGCGCAGCCCGACGGCCGAGGCGGTGTTCGCCGCGTGGCCGGGCGTCGAAACCGACTCCGCGGGCCTCGCGCCCGACGCGGAAACGCGTCTGTCCGCGGAACAGCTCGAATGGGCCGAGATCGTGTTCGTGATGGAACGCGCGCACCAGGCGAAGCTGCACGCCCGATTCGGCGCCCGGCTGAAGCAAAAGAAGATCGTCTGTCTCGACATCCCCGACCGCTACGCCTACATGCAGCCCGAGCTGGTCGCACTGCTCGAGCGCAAGGCCGGGCCATTGCTGCGCGCGTGAGCCGCGCGGGCCGGTTCAGCGCGAGCGAGGCGGCCCGTCCGCGAGCGCGGAAAAGCGGTCGAGGTGCAGCAGCTCGATGATCTTGCGGGTCGGCACGCTCGCACGCAGCGTCTCCAGCCGCTCGACGTCGAACCACTTGCAGCGCGCGATCTCGTTGCTCGCGCGTGGCGTCAGGTGTTTCGGCACGTCGGCCACGAACACGTGATGGAGCTTCGTGAGGCCGCCGAACTGCACCGCGTAGTCGAGCGCGAGCCCCTCCAGCCGCGTTTCCTCCGCCAGTTCCCGCTGCGCGGCCTCCAGCGGCGTCTCGCCGCGCCGGATCGTGCCGCCCGGCAGCGACCAGCGCGCCGCGGTACGGGCGACCAGCAGCACGCTGCTGCGCTGGCGGCACACGATCGTGGCGCGTTCCTTGATGCTGACGACGGTATCCGGCCCGGTATTCATGTTCGGCAAAACAAAACTGGTGCTCAATCGTGAAGGGAAATGCACGTCGGCCGATCGCCGGGCACGACGGCATGCAAGCCGCCGCGCCGATCATACCGGCCGTTCGTGACAGTTCCGTGCGTTGTCGCGCGCAACGCGGATCACCTCACGCGTGCGTGTCGATCCCCGCGCGCGCCGGCTTTCCGGACCGCCCGTGGTGCTGCTTGTGGACGGTACGCCGGTGGTGATGCGGCGGCGTCACGTGCGGGCGCACCGGCGCGGGTCGTGCCACCGGCGCGGCGGCCCGCGGCTGTAATTGTCCCTCGCCAAAATGGAAGGTCTGGGTTTGCGCGCGGGCGACGCCCAGCGTCGACGCCAGCAGGATGGCCGCGAGCAGCATGCGTTTCATGAAATCTCCGCCTTTCTTCAGTTGAGCACCGTCCGCCAGCTTAGCGAATCGCGGCCCGGCGCGGCAACCGGCCGGCGTTCGGTGGCGTCCCCACTTGCGGCCGGCCGCGTTCTCGGCGCGGCCGCCGGGGCATCTCCTGCTTGACAATGAAATTCTCGAGTGTGAATATAAATTCACACACAAGAATTATTCTTCGAGTCCGGACAACCGTGCCGCTGCTGTCGGCCCGGCGGAACCGGCGGTCCGATCAACCGGAAGCAGGAGCGAGACGCATGGCGGAACTGAAGCAGCAGGGCGCGTTGGCGGGGTTGCGCATCATCGATCTGTCGCGGGTGCTGGGCGGCCCGTACGCGACGCAGATCCTCGCCGACCACGGCGCGGAGGTGATCAAGGTCGAACCGCCGTCGGGCGACGAGACGCGCACCTGGGGGCCGCCGTTCGACGGCGACACGGCGTCGTATTTCCTCGGCGTGAACCGCAACAAGCTCGGCATCGCGCTCGACCTGACGCAGCCGGCGGATCGCGAGCGGCTGCTCGGCCTGCTCGAGCACGCCGATGCGCTGGTCGAGAACTTCAAGATCGGCACGATGGAGCGCTGGGGCCTCGGCTTCGACACGCTGCACGCGCGCTTTCCGCGCCTCGTCCATTGCCGCGTCTCGGGCTTCGGCGCGGACGGCCCGCTCGGCGGCCTGCCCGGCTACGACGCGGCCGTGCAGGCGCTGGCCGGGCTGATGAGCGTGAACGGCGAGGCGGGCGGCGCGCCGCTGCGCGTCGGCGTGCCGATCGTCGATCTCGTCACCGGGCTGAACGCGGCGCTCGGCGTGCTGATGGCGCTGCGCGAACGCGATGCGAGCGGGCGCGGCCAGTTCGTCGAAGCGACGCTGTTCGACTGCGCGCTGTCGATCCTGCATCCGCATACGCCGAATTTCTTCCATTCCGGGAAGGCGCCGGCGCGCACCGGCAACGCGCATCCGAACATCACGCCGTACGACAGTTTTCCGACCGCGAGCGTCGACATCTTTCTCGCGGTCGGCAACAACGGGCAGTTCGCCGCGCTGTGCGACGTGCTCGGCACGCGCGACTGGCCCGCCGATCCGCGCTTCGCCGACAACCGCGCGCGCAGCGCGAACCGCGCCGCGTTGCGCGCGCTGCTCGAAACGGCGCTGGCCGCGCACGACGGCGCGGCGCTCGCCGAGCAGCTGATGCGCCGCGGCGTGCCGTGCGCGCCGGTGCTCGGGCTCGATGCGGCGCTCGACCATCCGCACGTCGCACATCGGCAGATGAAGGTCGAACTGGGCCGGCATCGCGGCATCGCGTCGCCGATCAAGCTCGGCCGCACACCGGCCACGTACCGGCGGCCGCCGCCGGCGCTGAACGAACACGCGGCACAGGTGTTTGCCGAGGATGCATGCGACGCCGGCCACGCCAACGACGCCAACGACACCAACGACACCAACGACAACGCCGGCCGCACGCGCCGCAACTGACACGCCTGGCGGCCGGCGGCCGTGCGAAGGCGCCCGACGCCGCCGCACGCCCGCACGCCGCTTCGGACATCGCGCCGCACCGCGCCCGACGCGCGCCGGCGCCAGAGGAGACATATCATGCTCGCATGGATCGGCGCGATCGCGATCGTCGCGCTGTTCGGCCTGATCATCACGAAGCGGCTGTCGCCGCTCGTCGCACTGATCGTCGTGCCGGTGGCCGCGTCGCTCGCGGCCGGCTTCGGACTCTCGACCGGCACGTTCATCGTGCGCGGCGTGCAGAACATCGGCCCGATCGCCGGGATGTTCGTTTTTGCGATTCTATTTTTCGGAATCCTCACCGATGCGGGGATGCTCGACCCGATCATCGCGGGCGTGCTGCGCGTGATCGGCTGCCATCCGCCGCGCATCGTGACGGGCTCGGCGCTGCTCGCGCTGCTGATCCACCTGGACGGCTCGGGCGCCGTCACGTTTCTCGTCACGCTGCCCGCGATGATGCCGCTCTATACGCGGCTCGGCATGGACCGGCGGATTCTCGCGTGCGTCGCGTCGATGGCGGCCGGGGTCAACTTCCTGCCGTGGGTCGGGCCGATGCTGCGCGCGTCGGCGGCCTTGCACATTCCCGGCTCGGCGATCTTCATGCCGATGATCCCGGTGCAGATCGTCGGGCTCGCGTTCGTGTTCGGCACCGCCTACGTGCTCGGCGTGCGCGAGGCCAGGCGGCTCGGGCTCGATCGCGCCGGCGCGGCGTCGCTCGCGGTCGCGCCGCGCGAGCTGACCGACGCCGAGCGCGTGCTGCGCCGGCCCGGCCGCTTCCGGATCAACCTGGCGCTGACGCTCGTCGTGCTCGGCACGCTGGTGTCGGGCATCGTCGACCCGATGGTGATGTTCATGCTCGGCACGGTCGCCGCGCTCGTCATCAACTATCCGGACGTGCAGGCGCAGCGCGAGCGGATCGACGCGCACGCGAAGGCCGCGCTGATGATGGCGAGCGTGCTGCTCGCGGCCGGCGCGTTCACCGGGATCATGTCCGGCACCGGGATGCTGAAGGCGATGGCCGAGGTCGTCGTCGCGCACGTGCCGGTCGAGCATGCGCGCCACATGCCGTTCGTGCTCGGCCTGCTGTCGATGCCGCTCAGCCTGCTGTTCGATCCCGATTCGTTCTACTTCGGCGTGCTGCCGGTGCTCGCGGAAAGCGCGAAGCTGCTCGGCGTACCGCCGATCCAGATGGCGCAGGCCGCGCTGCTCGGCCAGATGACCACCGGGTTCCCGGTCAGTCCGCTCACGCCCGCGACGTTCCTGATCGTCGGCCTGACCGGCGTCGAGCTGGCCGAGCACCAGAAGTTCACGATCCCGTTCCTGTTCGCCGCCACCGTGCTGATGGTCTTCGCCGCGGTCGTGGCGGGCGTGTTTCCGTTGTGAGCGTCCGCGTGCCTGTCGCGCCGCGCCGGCCGCCACCGCGCCCCCTCGAAGGCCGACATCGTCTCGAGCGCGGCGCGGCCGTTCACGTTTTCCTGGAGAGCAATCCATGCAGTTCGACCTGACCGACGACCAGCGCGCGATCGAAAGCGCGATCGAGAAAATCTGCGAACGCTTCGGCGACGATTACTGGCTCGAGCGCGATCGCGCGGGCGGATTTCCGTCCGACTTTCACGCGGCGCTCGCCGAGGCCGGCTGGCTCGGCATCGCGATGGATCCGGCCCACGGCGGCGCCGGGCTCGGGATGACCGAGGCCGCGCTGATGATGCGCACGATCAGCGCGTCGGGCGCCGGCCTGTCGGGTGCCTCGGCCGTCCACATGAACATCTTCGGGCTGAACCCGGTGCAGGTGTTCGGCAACGACGCGCAGAAGGCGCGCTTCCTGCCGCCGCTGATCGCCGGGCGCGACAAGGCCTGCTTCGCGGTGACCGAGCCCGACGCCGGCCTCGACACGACGCACCTGAGCACGCAGGCGCGCCGCGACGGCGACCACTACGTGCTGAGCGGACGCAAGATCTGGATCTCGACCGCGCAGGTCGCGAACAAGATGCTGATCATCGCGCGCACGACGCCGCTCGACCAGGTCGCGAAGCCGACCGACGGCTTGAGCCTGTTCTACACCGACCTCGACCGTGCGCGCGTCGAGGTGCGCGAGATCGAGAAAATGGGCCGCAAGGCCGTCGATTCGAACATGCTGTTCATCGACAACCTGCGCGTGCCGCGCGACGACCTGATCGGCAACGAAGGCGACGGCTTTCGCTACCTGCTGCACGGGCTGAACCCCGAGCGGATCCTGATCGCCGCCGAGGCGATCGGCCTCGGTCAGGCCGCGCTGCGACGCGCGACGCAGTATGCGTGCGAGCGCGTCGTGTTCGGCCGGCCGATCGGGCAGAACCAGTCGATCCAGCATCCGCTCGCGCAGGCGTGGATGCAGCTCGAGGCCGCGTGGCTGATGGTGATGAAGGCCGCGACGCGCTACGACGCGGGGCAGCCGTGCGGCGCGGAGGCGAACGCCGCGAAGTACCTCGGCGCGGAAGCCGCGTTCCAGGCCTGCCAGACGGCGATCGCGACGCACGGCGGGATGGGCTATGCGAAGGAATACCATGTCGAGCGCTACCTGCGCGAGTGTATGATTCCGAGGCTCGCGCCCGTGAGTCCGCAACTGATCCTGTGCTACATCGCGGAGAAGGTGCTCGGGCTGCCGAAGTCGTACTGACACGCGGCGGCTCGCCCGGCGCGCGTTTCCCGTTCCGAATCAAGCGCTCGTCATGGACGTCAAACTCGTTGCCCGCACGCTCGATCTCTTCGAGCTGTTCGCCGCCGAACGGCGGCCGCTGCCGCTCACCGAACTCGCGCGCCTGCTCAACGTGCCGGCGTCGAGCTGCCTGGCGATGGCGCGCACGCTCGTGAGCCGCGGCTATCTGTACGAGGTGCGCAAGCGCGGCGGCTACTATCCGACGCGGCGCCTGCAGACGATCGCCGCCGCGATCGACGCGACCGATCCCGTCGTCGACATCGTGCATCCGCATCTCGTCGCGCTGCGCGACGCGAGCCGCGAGACGGCCGTGCTCGGCAAGATCCAGGGCGCGTCGGTCACGTATCTCGACGTCGTCGAGTCGGAGCAGGCGATCCGCTATACGCGCCAGCCGGGCGAGCTGCGCCCGCTGCATGCGAACTCGATCGGCAAGGCGATCTTCGCGGAACTCGCGAGCGATGCGCAGCAGGCGCTCGGCGCGCAGTTGTCGTTCGAGCGCTTCACCGATGCGACGGTGGCCGACCTGCCGGCGCTCGTCGCGCAAACCGCGCGGTTTCGCGAACTCGGCTGGGCCGAGAACTTCGGCGAGAGCGCGCCCGAGCTGTCGGCGATCGCGGTCGCGCTGACGCTCGACGGCGACTGGTACGGGCTGTCGGTCGTCGGGCCGACCGAGCGGATCCGCCAGCATCGCGACACGCATGCAGCGCTGCTGGTCGATGCGAAGGCGCGGCTGCTGGCCGAGCAGGGGCGCGGGTAGCAAGGACCGCGAAGCGGGGCGGGGCGCTTGCTTCGCTTCGCGTCCGTTCGCCGCGATGGCGAATGCCGGATAGCGACCGGGAACGGCCGCATCGCATCACGTGCCGGTACGCCGCTCGCCGTCGAGCTTCCCGAAGGTCGCTGCGAACGCGTACGGCTGCCGCGCGATATCCGGGCAGCTCGACGCCCGAACCACGCCACCGCCCCGGCCAGCAAGGCTGGACTGTGGCTCAATCCGCATCAAAGTTCAGCGATACCAGCGCGGCGTATACACCCACTCACGCCCGTCGCCGATCGCGAAACGTCGCGTCGTCGACGAACCGACGATCACCATCGTGCGCATGTCCACCTGATCGCTGCGCAGCGCGCCGAGCGTCGTCGTCGCGAGCGTCGCGCCGGGCCGGCCGATGTCGCGGCCGAGCACGACTACCGTATCGGCCGCGCGGTGCGCACGCACCGCATCGAGCGCACGATCGAGCTGCCACGGCCGAGCACGCGAGATCGGGTTGTAGAACGCCATCACCAGATCGGCTTGCGCCGCGTGCCGCAGGCGCGTCTCGATCACGTCCCACGGCTTCAGGTTGTCCGACAGCGAGATCGCGCAGAAATCGTGGCCGAGCGGCGCGCCGGCCTGCGCGGCGGTCGCGAGCGATGCCGATACGCCGGGTTCGATGCGCAGTTCGACCGCGGCCCAGCGCGGATCGCGCGCTTCGTCGAGGGCTTCGAGCACGGCCGCGGCCATCGCGAACACGCCGGGATCGCCCGACGACACGACCGCGACGCGCCGGCCCTCGGCCGCCAGTTCGAACGCATGACGCGCACGCTGCATTTCCTCGCGATTGTCGGTGCCGTGCACGCGCTGCTCCGCGCGGAACGGGCCGGCCATCGTCACGTAGGTCGTATAGCCGAGGATATCGGTGGCGTCCGCGAGCGCGCTGCGCGCCGCGGGCGTGAGCCATGCGGCGTCGCCGGGGCCGAGGCCGAGCACCGTCAGGCGGCCGCGTGCACGTCCGAGCGTGGCGGGATCGACGGGCTCGGCAGCGACCGCGCACGCGAGGCCATCGGTCGCTGAGCGCAGCGTATGCGCAACGCGCAACGTGCGGGCGAGCAGGGTGGCGGCAGCGGTGTTGCCAGCGCGGGCCTTATCGCCTTCGCCATCACCATCGCCTTCGACATCGGCAAAGCGCAGCGGCACCTCCAGCATCCGTGCGGCGGCTTCGACCCGTGCATCGCCGAGCAACGTCGCCGGTGCGACGAGCGCGGCAAGCGCCAGCCGCGCGAGGCCGTGCGTGTCGAGCAGCGCGTCGATGCGTTCGGCAAGCGACGGCGCCGCATCGGCCCGCACGCCGCGCGCATCGACGCCGACCACCACGCTGCGCGGATGGATCACGAGTTCGTCCCGCGCGCCGCGCCACGCATCGGGCGTCACGCGGATCGCATGCGCGGCCGCGTCGTCGCGCGGCAGCGCGACATCGTCGAGCCACGGCGCCGCGCCGTCGACGCGCGTGGCCGCGCCCGCGAGCAGGTCGGACACGAAGCGCTTGCCTTGCTGGAGATCGGCGAGCGCATAGCCGTCGGGCGGGTTGAGCACGCATGCGCCGAAGCGCAGTTCGCCGCTCGTGGTGATCGCCGGCGCGACGCCGAGGCATTCGGCGATTTCGCGCGCGATCACGTTGACGCCCGTCAGCCCGCCGAGCAGCGGCACGACGGCCGACCCGTCTTCCGCGACCGCGAGTACCGGCGGTTCGACACCCTTGTCGGCGAGTGCCGGCGCGACGCAACGGATCACGATGCCGGCCGCGCACAGCGCGACGATCGGCAAGCCGCGCGCGTAGAGTTCGCGCAGGTGCGCGCCGAGTTCGTCGAACGGCACGTCAGCCTCGACGCGCGACGCGAGCCCGTGCACGGCGGCGCCCGGATAACGCGCCTGGATGCGCCGCGCGGTATCGAGCGCGCCCGCGCCGAGAATCACGATCGCGGGCGGAGTCGTCATCCTTGCCATTTTTCCCCCGGGACGACGAGCAGCGAGAAATACGGCGACGCCATCGGATCGACTTCGTCGAGCGGCACGATGCGCTGGGCCGCCATCGTCGCGCGCTCGACGTACAGCGCGCGCTTCGCGAGCCCCAGTTCGTCGAGCACGCGCCGCACCTTGTCGAAGTTGCGGCCGAGCTTCATCACGACGGCCGCGTCGGCCTGCGCGAGCCGCGCGCGCAATTCGTCCTCCGGCAGCACGCCGGACAGCACCGACAGGCTCTGGTTGCGATAGACGAGCGGCTGGCCGAGCACGGCCGTGCCGCCGAGCATCGCGCACACGCCCGGGATCACTTCGGTGTCGTAGCGCGGCGCGAGGCGATCGTGCAGGTACATGTACGACCCGTAGAAGAACGGGTCGCCTTCGCAGATCACCGCGACGTCGCGCCCGGCGTCGAGATGCGACGCGACGATCCCGGCCGCCGTGTCGTAGAAGTCGGCAATCACGGTCTCGTAGCAAAGCGGCGGCGCCAGCGCCTCGGTCGTCACCGGATAGACGAGCGGCAGTTGCGTCTGCGCGTCTCGCAGGTGCGCCTCGACGATTCCGTACGCATTGCCCTTCTTGCCCTTCGCGACGAAATACGCGACCACCGGCGCGGCCTGCAGCACGCGCAGCGCCTTGATCGTCATCAGTTCAGGATCGCCGGGGCCGACGCCGACCCCGAACAGGCGTCCGCGCGGGGCCGTCATTCGGCCTCCGTCGCGAGTGCGTTGACCGCGGCGGCCGCCATCGCGCTGCCGCCGCGCCGGCCGAGCAGCGCGACGTACGGCACGCCGCGGCTGTCGGCGTCGAGCGCCGCCTTCGATTCGGCCGCGCCGATGAAGCCGACCGGAAAGCCGAGGATCAGCGCGGGACGCGGCGCACCGGAGTCGATCATGTCGAGCAGGTGGAACAGCGCGGTCGGCGCATTGCCGATCACGACGACGCTGCCGGCCAGATGCGGGCGCCACAGTTCGAGCGCCGCGGCCGAGCGGGTGTTGCCGAGATGCCGCGCGAGGTCGGGCACTTCCGGTTCGCCGAGCGTGCAGATCACGCGATTGCCGGCCGGCAGCCGCGCGCGCGTGATGCCTTCGGCAACCATCTTCGCGTCGCACAGGATCGGCGCGCCGGCCGCGAGCGCCATACGGCCCGCCGTGCCGGCGCCGGCCGAGAAGCGCAGGTCGTAGGTGACATCGACCATCCCGCACGCGTGGATCACGCGCACCGCGAGTTTCTCGAGATCGGGCGGAACCTGCGACAGGTCGGCCTCGGCGCGGATCGTCGCGAACGACTGGCGGTAGATTTCCTGCCCGTCGCGAATGTAGTCAAGCATCGGTAGTGTCCTGGCTGTGGCGCGCGCCCGTCAGTCGGGCCGCGGCCTGGTCAATCGTCAGATGGCGCGCGAGCGGGGCGCCGAGGCCCGCGGCGGCGTCGCGCCGGTAAAGGTCGTAGCGCGCGGGCGCGACCGCGACGAGCGTATGCGTCGCGGGGTGCGGCAGCGCACAGTGGCGCTCGCAGCCGGTCAGGTGCACGTCGACCGGATGGCCGACGCGCGCGGCCAGCGCGAGCGCATCGCGTTTCGTATCGGCACGCGACTTCGCGCAGCCCGCGCTGCCGGTGCAGGCGACCAGCGCCGCCAGCGGGTCGGATGTCGTGCACACGAGCCCGAGCGACGCCAGCGCGTCGAGCACGGCCGGCGCACGTTCGTGCCGCACGCCGTGCACGAACACGCCTTGCCACGGCGTCATCGACAGCGTGCCGTCGCCGTCGGCGTCGGCCAGTGCCGCGAGCCGTTCCAGTTGCGACGCGTCGAGCCGGCCGAGCACGAACTGCGCGCCGATGCTGCAGCGATCCGCGTCGCGCGACGGCCGTGCGCCGAAACGCAGCGCGGCATCCGCTTGCGTGCGCCGCCAGCCGGCCAGTGCCGGACCGGCTTCGAGCGGGAACGGTACGTAATGCTGCGCACGCTCGCGCAACGCGCGTGCGCTGCCGGTCGCGAGCCACGCGCGCATCCGCGTGACGTCGGCCGGCGCGAGATCGAGGAACGCCAGCAGCAACGCGCGCACGAGCGCGACGGCCTGGTCCGGCGCCACGTCGAACGCAGCGGGCGGATCGCCGGGCGCGACCGGCGGACAGCCGGCCAGGCCCGCGGCGATGCGGACCGCGCCGTCGCCGCGACGCCACGCGGCGAGCCAGATGTCGTGCGGATGATCGAGCGCCGCGACCGATTCGCCGCCGTCGAGCTGGATCGAGAATTTCGGCGACAGTTCGCCGCGGCGCGGCTCGTGCGTCAGCATGTCGAGCAGCTCAAGCGCGAGTGTGCGGCTGTCGAGCAGCGCGTCGGGATCGCGCCCCGCAAGCGGGCTGAGCATCAGGTTGCGGACATCGTCGCTTGCGGCGAGCGCGGCGCGGTCGTCAGCGGCCTCCCCCGCGTTGATGCGTGGGCCCAGGCCCGCGTCGAGCAACGCGTCGACCAGCGTATCGGCCGTGCCGTCGCGAATGCCGCGCAACTGGAGATTCGCGCGATTGGTCGCGTCGATCGCGCCGGAGCCGCAGGCACGCGCGACGGCGGCGATCGCGCGCGCCTGCCGCGTGTCGAGCCGGCCGCCCGGCAGCTTGATCCGGCACAGCCCGCCGTCGGCGGCCGCGACGACGCGCACGAGCCCCGGGCAAGCCGAAGGGCGCACGACGGGCGAAGCAGGATTCGAATCGGGGGCGGATCTCAACGGGATACCGGGACAGTGTCGCGCCGCGGCCAACGCATCGGTACACCCCGCCCGACGCCGACTGGCACGCACGCACTTTCAGGCCGGCAGGTCTCCTGGCTGACAGGTCGGCGCCGGCTCCCGGCCTTCCCGGTGAAACCAGTGGCATGAGGGGGGAGATCGGCTCGCTGTCTACAGTTGCGGGGGCAGCCACAGCGGCGCGCGGCGCGCCCTGTGTTCCCTCTTCGGCCCCGAAGGGCACCGGCGAACGAACGGCCGTAGGATACCCGATTTCACCGGCGTTTCGGGACCCCCAGGCGACCGCCGGGCGACCGTCGGGCAGGCGCCGTGGCCGACGCGAAACGCGGCCCGGCGTCGGCGGGCTCGCAGATGAAACGCGCGGTGGAACACGGTACCATGCCGACTTTCGCAATGCGGACGGCCGCACCGGCGCCTTCACGGCCGCCGTGCGGCGACTCGATGGAATCGGACGAAGGGGAAGGGTGCATGACGGCGTGGCTGACGGTAGTGGGCATCGGCGACGACGGCTACGCGGGGCTCGGGCGCGGCGCGCGGCGCGCGCTGCTCGAGGCGAAGCGGGTCATCGGCGCGAAGCGGCACCTCGACATGCTGCCCGCGCGGCTGCCGGCCGAACGCGCCGCGTGGCCGTCGCCGTTCGACCTGTCGGGCCTGCTCGCGCAGCGCGGTTCGCCCGTCTGCGTGCTGGCGAGCGGCGACCCGATGCTGTTCGGCGTCGGCGCGACGCTCGCGCGCGAACTGTCCCCCGACGAATGGCGCGTGCTGCCCGCACCGTCGTCGCTGTCGCTGGCGGCCGCGCGGCTCGGCTGGGCGTTGCAGGACGTCGGCGCGGTGTCGCTCGTCGGCCGGCCGCTCGCGACGCTGGCGCGTCACCTGCTGCCGGGCCGGCGCCTGTTCGTGCTGAGCGCCGACGGCCGCACGCCGGCCACGGTCGCCGCCGAACTCGCCGCGCGCGGCTTCGGCCCGACGCGCATCAGCGTGTTCGAGCACCTCGGCGGCCCGCTCGAGCGGCGCATCGACGGGCTCGCGCAAGACTGGCACATCGACGAAACCGCCGCGCTCAATCTCGTCGCACTCGACTGCCAGGCAGGCCCCGATGCGCCGCGCCGCGCGCTCACGCCCGGCCTGCCCGACGACGCGTACCGCCACGACGGCCAGCTCACCAAGCGCGACATGCGCGCGCTGACGCTCGGACGCCTCGCGCCTGCCCCCGGCGAACTGTTGTGGGACGTCGGCGCGGGCAGCGGCTCGATCGGCATCGAGTGGATGCGCGCGCATCCGTCGTGCCAGGCGATCGCGATCGAGTCGCATGCGGAGCGGCAGCGCTACATCGAGCACAACCGCGACGCGCTCGGCGTACCGGGCCTGCAACTCGTGGCCGGGCGCGCGCCCGATGCGCTCGCGGGGCTCGCCGCGCCCGACGCGATCTTCATCGGCGGCGGCGCGACCGTGCCCGGCGTGCTCGACGCGTGCTGGTCGGCACTGAAGCCCGGCGGCCGGCTCGTCGCGAACGCGGTCACGCTGCAGGGCGAGCTGGCGCTCGCCGCGTGGCGCGACGCGCACGGCGGCACGCTCACGCGCGTATCGCTCGCGCACGCCGAGCCGCTCGGCCGCTTCGACACGTGGCGGCAGCCGTTGCCCGTCACGCTGTACGACGTGCACAAGCCCGCTTCCACGGCGACCGACCTCGCGGACCCTGCCTGATGCGCGACGAAACCCCCGAACAACCGGCACCGCTGCGCTTCGGCTACACGACCGGCAGCTGCGCGACCGCGACATCGCTCGCCGCCGCACGCGTGCTGCTCGCGGGCCGCGCGGACGATGCGGTCGAGATCGTGCTGCCGAAGGGGCAGCGCGTGATGATGCGGCTCGCGTTCTGCCGAGCCACGGCCGACGGCGCGGAAGCCGGCACGATCAAGGATGCCGGCGACGATCCGGACGTCACGCACGGCGCGCTGATCTTCGCGCGGGTCGCGCTCGCCGCCGTGCCCGGCGTGCGTTTTCACGCGGGGCCGGGGGTCGGCACCGTCACGCGCGCGGGGCTCACGCTGCCGGTCGGCGAACCGGCGATCAATCCGGTGCCACGCCAGATGATGACCGCGCACCTCGACGCGCTCGCGGCCGAATACGGCTACACGGGCGGCTTCGACGTGACGATCGGCGTCGAGGGCGGCGAGGCGCTCGCGCTGAAGACGATGAACCCGCGGCTTGGCATCGTCGGCGGCTTGTCGATTCTCGGCACGACCGGCATCGTGCGGCCGTTCTCGTGCTCGGCGTACATCGCGTCGATCCATCAGGGCATCGACGTCGCGCGCGCGAACGGGATCGCGCACATCGCCGCGTGCACCGGCAACGCGAGCGAGGATGCGATGCGCGCGCACTACGGCCTGCCCGACATGGCACTGATCGAAATGGGCGATTTCGCCGGCGCGGTGCTCAAGCACCTGCGCCGCGCGCCGGTCGCGCGCCTGTCGATGTGCGGCGGCTTCGGCAAGCTCAGCAAGCTCGCGGCCGGCCATCTCGACCTGCACAGCCGCCATTCGAGCATCGACCTGCCGCTGCTCGCGCAGTGGGCGGCCGAGGCGGGCGCGAACGACGCGCTGCAGGCCGCGATGCGCGCGGCGAACACCAGCCAGGAAGCGCTGAAGCTCGCGCAGGCCGAAGGCGTGCCGCTCGGCGACCTCGTCTGCGCGCACGCGCTGCGGGTCGCGCGCGACATCGTGCCGCCATCGGTCGCCGTCGAGATGTTCGCGATCGACCGGCAGGGCCGCTTCGTCGGGATCGCACGATGAGCGCGCGCATCCTGGTGCTCGGCGGCACCGGCGACGCGCTGAAGATCGCACGCGCGCTCGGTCCGCGGCACGTCTATAGCCTCGCGGGTCTCGGCAAGGTGCCCGACGACCTGCGCTGCGACGTGCGCGTCGGCGGCTTCGGCGGGGCGGCGGGGCTCGCCGCGTATCTGCGCGGTGCCGGCATCGGCCTCGTGATCGACGCCACGCATCCGTATGCCGCGCGCATCAGCGCGAACGCGGCGGCCGCCGCGCGCGACGCGGGCGTGCCGCTGTGGGCGCTGCGCCGCGCGCCGTGGGCGCCGCAACCCGGCGACGACTGGCGGATGGTCGACGACTGGGGCGGCATCGAGGCCGCGCTCGCGCCGTTCCGGCGGCCGCTGTTCACGCTCGGCCGCGAACCGCTCGCGCATCTCGACGCGATCCCGCCGCACCAGTTCTGGCTGGTGCGCTGCCTCGATGCGCATCCCGGCAACGCGCGCGCGCAGATCGTCGCCGCGCGCGGGCCGTTCACGCTCGAAAATGAGCGCGCGCTGTTCGCGCTCGCGGGCATCGACGTCGTCGTCAGCAAGAACAGCGGCGGCGCCGCGACCGAAGCCAAGCTCGACGTCGCGCGCGAACGCCGGCTGCCGGTCGTGATGCTGCGCCGGCCGCCGCTGCCTGACGCCGACCGCGCGTTCGACTCGGCCGCCGCGCTGCTCGATGCGCTCGACCCGGCCGCGCGTGCTTGATGCCACGCAACCCGGCTGTCCCATGAATTGACGGAGATTTTTTGATGACGGTGTATTTCATCGGCGCGGGCCCCGGCGACCCGGAGCTGATCACGGTAAAGGGCCAGCGCCTCGTGCGCACGTGCCCGGTGATCCTGTATGCAGGGTCGCTCGTGCCGCCGGCCGTGCTTGACGGCCATCGTGCGGAACGGGTCGTCAATACCGCCGAGCTCGACCTCGACGCGATCGTCGCGCTGCTCGCCGACGCGCATGCGAAAGGGCAGGACGTCGCGCGCGTGCATTCGGGCGATCCGTCGCTGTACGGTGCGATCGGCGAACAGATCCGCCGGCTGAAAGCGCTCGGGATTCCCTATGAAATCGTGCCGGGCGTGACGGCCACGGCCGCCTGCGCGGCGACGCTCGGGGTCGAGCTGACGCTGCCCGGTGTCGCTCAGACGGTGATCCTCACGCGCTTCGCGGGCAAGACGACGATGCCGGAAGGCGAAGCGCTCGGCGCGCTCGCCGCGCATCGCGCGACGCTCGCGATTCACCTCGGCGTGCGGCATCTCGCGCGGATCGTCGACGAAGTGCTGCCGCATTACGGGCCCGCGTGCCCGGTCGCCGTGATCTATCGCGCGAGCTGGCCCGACGAGGAGCGCGTGACCGGCACGCTGGCCGACATCGTCGGCAAGGTGCAGGGCACGCAGATCGAACGCACCGCGCTGATCCTGATCGGGCGCGTGCTCGATGCGGAAGGGTTCGCGGATTCGACGCTGTACGCGAGCGGGGGGTGATGACGCGTGTACCGAACGCAACGCACTTCGCGTTGCGAGGCATCGCGACAATGGGTTGCCTCGCGAGCGGGGCAACCGATCAATACCCATCGTCGAGCGGCGCTCTCCGCGTGAACCGGCGCGACCGGGTGACAACGGGCAACCGCGCGAACCGGGCCGCCGATCGATGTCCATCGTCGAACGGCACTGCATGAACCGGCAACGGGCAACCGCGCGCCGGCCACGAACCGGGTCGACGCCTTCACGCGCCGCTTCTGAACGGCGCTACGCACGCGCGACACGCCGCGCAAACTGCGGCGCGAAGCCCGCCGCCAGTGCGAACAGCACGACGCACAGGCATGCCATCGCGATCCATGCCGGCGTCAGATCCGCGAGATGCTGGCGCACGATGCCGGCCGCGAACGGAAACAACCCGGCGACCAGATAGCCGACGCCCTGCACGAACCCGGTCAGCGATGCCGCATCGGCCGGCGTCGCCGCATGATCGACCGTGACGATCAGCGACAGCGGAAACAGCGCGCCGATCCCCGCGCCAAGCAGCAGCGCGGCCGGCATCGCGAGCGTGTCCGGCGCGGCCAGCATCACCAGCAATCCGGCGAACAGCGACGCGATCGCCGCGTGCAGCGCGGGCCGGCGATCGGGCAGGCGGTCGATCGTCGCCGAGATCGCCAGCCCCGCGACGACTTCCGCGAGCGTCACGCCGCCGAGCAGGCTGCCGGCCGCGGTCGGCGACCAGCCGAGCCGCATGTAGTACGGCGGCAGCCATGCGAGCACGAGGGTGTAGGCACCCGTCGCGATCCCGAAGAACATCGCGAGCCGCCAGGCCCGCGGCGAGCGCGACGGTCGCGCCTGCATCGGCGGCGCAGCCGTCGGCCCGGACGCCGGTGCGTCACCGCCACGACTGGTCAGCGGCCACGCGAGCGCCGCGACCGCGGCCGGCAGCGCCCAGCCCGCGAGCGCGACCAGCCAGCTCCAGCGGGCCGCGGCGAACGGCGCGACGACGCTCGCGAGCACCGCCCCGCCCATGATCGACGTCGAATAGACGCCCATCGCGCCGCCGATGCGCGTCGCGAAATGCGCCTTCACGAACCCCGGCAGCAGCGCCTGCACCATCGCGATCCCGATGCCCGCGCAACCTGCGCTCGCGAGCAGCAGCCACGCGTGCTGCGCGCCGAAGCGCGACGCGCACGCGAGCCCGATCAGCACGACGCCGAGCCACACGCCGCCGGCGATCCCCGTCACGCGCTGCAGCCACCGCGCGCCAAGCGCGCCCAGGCCCATCAGCAGGATCGGGATCGTGGTCAGCAGGCTCGCCGCGCCATCGCCGATGCCGGTCGCACGCTGGATCATGTCGAGCAGCGGACCGATCGCGGCCAGCGCGGGCCGCAGGTTCAACCCGACCAGTACGACGGCGGCCAGCCGCCAGCCGGGGGAAGTGGAGCGATTCATGATGGAGTGGCCCTCGATATCGGTGCACGACACCTCCGTCCTGCGTGCCGTGCATTTTCATGTAAAGTATCTCGACATCAAGATAAATGCGTATTTATCTCGACGTCAAGATAACTGGTGAGCCGAGGAGGGTTAATGGATCGAGCCGAGCATGCGCTCGCGCAATGGCGCGTCGAGCGTCCGGATCTGGATGCGTCGTCGATGCTCGTGATGGGACGGCTGCAGGAAGCCGCGCTCGTGATCGCGCGCGACGGTCTCAATCCGCTGTTCGCGCGCTACGGGATGCAGCCGGGCGAGTTCGACGTGCTGGCGACGCTGCGGCGCAGCGGCGCGCCGTTCGCGCTGACACCGACCGCGCTGTACGACGCGCTGATGATGTCGTCGGGCGGGATGACCGCGCGCATCGACCGGCTGCAGAAGGCCGGCTGGGTCGAGCGCCGGCCGAACCCGGCCGACGGCCGCGGCACGCTCGTCGCGCTGACCGACGCCGGCCGCGCGCTGATCGACGATGCGGTGGTCGCGCACGTCGACAATCAGCGCGCGATGCTGGCCGCGCTGTCGGAGGCGGAGCAGGCGCAACTTGCGGCGTTGCTCGAAAAGCTGCTGGCGGGATTGGGAGGAGAAGCGTCGGCGTCAGCGTCGGCCGAAAGGTAGCGCCGCCGCATCGTCACGTCGAACGAACGCGACGAGCGGGACATGGAAACACCGAAAGAAAACGCGCGAAAGGCAGCGCGTGAACCGCCCGCCGCGCGCTGCGGCGGGCCGGACAGACGGCGGGCCGCACCGGGTGCGCCCGCCGCGCGGCTCAGCCGCGTGCCGGGATGTTGAGCCCGCGCGCGACGGCCGGACGCGCGACGAACGCGTCGAGCGCCCGCGCGACATGCTTGAATTCGCCGAAGCCGACCAGGTCGCCCGCTTCATAGAAGCCGACGAGGTTGCGCACCCACGGGAAGATCGCGATGTCGGCGATCGTGTACGTATCGCCCATCACCCACTTGCGGTTCGCGAGATGCGCGTCGAGCACGCCGAGCAGGCGCTTCGATTCGGTGACGTAGCGGTCGCGCGGACGCTTGTCCTCGTAGTCGCGGCCCGCGAACTTGTGGAAGAAGCCGACCTGGCCGAACATCGGGCCGATGCCGCCCATCTGGAACATCACCCACTGGATCGTCTCGTAGCGGCCCGCCGGATCCTTCGGGATCAGCTGGCCCGTCTTGTCCGCGAGATAGATCAGGATCGCGCCGGATTCGAACAGCGCCAGCGGCCGGCCGTCGGGGCCGTTCGGATCGATGATCGCCGGGATCTTGTTGTTCGGGTTCAGCGACAGGAATTCGGGCGACAGCTGGTCGTTCGTGTCGAAGCGCACGAGGTGCGGCTCGTACGGCAGGCCGGTTTCCTCGAGCATGATCGACACCTTGACGCCGTTCGGCGTCGGCAGCGAGTACAGCTGGAGACGGTCGGGATGCTGGGCCGGCCATTTTTTCGTGATCGGGAAGGCGGACAGATCGGGCATGGGGGTTCGTTCGTCAACGTTGAGGATCCGCGCCCCGCCGGCCTGCTACGCGTCGCCGGCAGCCGCTGACACGGCGGCGGGAACGGGACGAACGCATCGACCGGCGGGCGGGGCGCGCCGAAGACGCCCACTGTAGCCGATCCCCGCGATCGCTGCAGACGGCGGCCGCGCGTCGTGTCCGTGCGCCGCCGCGCGCAGCGCGCCTGCCTGTTTCGGTCAGTCGCCTCAACAGACGACGCATCGACGTGTCGCGAACGGGTGCCTGTGGACATCGCGCCAGGCCCTGCGCGCTGCGGCACCCGTGCCACACCGCACCGCATCGTCAGAAGTTGTGCCGCAGCCCGACCATCGCCGCGGTCGTGCCGACCCCGGGCGCGACCGGCTGCCCGTACACGAGCATCTGGTTCATCGTGCCGCGGTTGTTCACGTGGCCGACCTGCGCATAGACCATCGACCGCTTCGACAGGCTGTAGTCGGCCGTGAGCACGACGGCCGTCGAGCGGTTTTCCGAACGGTTGCGGTCCTTCAGGTAATACACCGCCGACGTCACCTGCAACGCGGGCGTGAAGCGATAGCCGACGCCGGCCGACAGCATGTCGAGGTTCACCTTGTCCGCATGCGACGGATTCCTGCCGTTGCCGTACGACGCCGACACCGAGAAGTCACGGATCGTGTATTTCGCGCCGACGTAGATGAAGCGGTTGTTGTCGACGCCGGTCGGCGCGACACCCGGCGCCGGATTCGTGTCGTGGCCGTTGTAGTAGACGGCCGACGCGTTGAGCCCGTAGTTCGAATACCGCAGCACGACCGATTCGCGCGTGCCGCCCTGGAACTGCCCGGCGACGCCGCCGGGCGCGTATTCGAGCGCGATCGACGCGCCCGCGAAGGTCGGCGACTGATAGACGAGCGCATTGCTGTCGTACAGCGCGCCGATCGCGCCGTTGGTGCTCGTGCCCGGCCAGCCGGCCGCGGTGTTCAGGCCGAGCCACGCGGTCAGCACGCTGCCGAAGAACTGCGCGTTGCGCACGTCGGTGTCGGCCATCGCGTAGATCATCGGCACGATCTGGCGGCCGGCCGTGAAGGTGCCGAACGGCCCGGACACGCCGAGCGACGCAACCTGGTTGAAGATCGCGACGGCGCCCGGCGTGTCGCTCAGCTGCATCCTGCCGGTGCCGCTGTCGAACGAGCCCTGCAGCTTGAAGTTGACCTTGTAGCCGCCGCCGATGTCCTCGCTGCCCTTGATGCCCCAGAAGCTCGAATAGATGCCGCCGTCCTTCATGCGGAACACCTTGCCGGTGTTCGGCGCGCTCGGGCCGAACGACGCGGCCGACGTGCTCTGGTACAGCAGGCCCGTGTCGACCACCCCGTACAGCGTGACGGAGGATTGCGCGTGCGCGAGCGCCGCACTGCCGGCAAGCGCCGCGAGCGCGGCCAGTTTCGTCTTCATCGAAGTCTCCAGGATCGTAATGGACCGCACGGGATCGAGCCCGGGCGGGTGCAGCAGGGGAAGCATCGAGGCAGGCGGGAGGGCGCCGGGTGCGACGCCGGTGCGAGCCGTGCGGAAAGACTACGCAACGGCGCGCGGCCGCTCCCCCCCATGCGCGGGGGGCAGGGTTGCGGAGAATCGGAGGGAAGCCCTGGTGACGCGGTTGTCATCAACGGCCGGGCAAGGCCGATCAAGGCCAGTTAAGGCGAGTTGACGCGAGTTGAGGCCGGTTCGGACGTGCGCAGGCGGGCAACGCGCGCGTCAAGGCGCGCTTTCGAGCAACCCGAGCACCAGCGCGCGGCGCACCGCGTGCTTGCGCGAGCTCGCGTCGAGCTTGCCGAACAGGTTCTTCAGGTGCCACTTCACGGTTTCCTCGCCGACGGCGAGCGCCACCGCGATCTCCTTGTTCGACAGGTTGCGCGCGAGCAGTTCGAGGATCGCGCGCTCCTTCGGCGTCAGCACGACGCTCGGCACCGCGCGCGGGCTGGCCGTGCTGCGCGGCGCGGGCGGCACGATGCGCAGCTGCGGCTGCGCGGGCCGGGCGGGTCCGTCGCCCGCGGCCGTCTCGTCGCCGATGCGGCGCGCCCAGTCGGCGACGGCCGGATGCGCGTCGGCGAGCGTGCGCGTGAGGCCGAACATGTCCGCGAGGTTCATCGCCTCGTCGAGCAGCGCGCGGCCGCCGTGCCCGGACTGTTCGAGCGCGAACGCGCTGAGCGCCATGATCTCGATGCGCTCGCGTCCCATGCTCATTTCGCGGGCCAGCACGGCGGCTTCGTCGAGCGCCGCGCATGCATCGTCCCAGCGGCGCGCGGCAAGCGCGGCGCCCGCGTGCGCCATCGCCTGCAGCAGCACGACGGGGCGCCGCCACAGCGGCCCGTGCGACGGAAACTCGGCCGCGGCAATCGCATCGATCCGCTCGACCAGCGCATGGCAGGTCGCCTCGCGATAGCGCGCCGCGTGAATGCGCACCTGCTCGGCGAGGCTCGCGACCGACAGGCGCGGCAGCCGGCGCGCGACGCCCATCGCGTCGAGCGCCTCGAGCAGGTCGATCGCGCGATGCTCGACGCCGCGCAGCAGCGCGATGCGCGCGGCCGTCCGGTAGCCGAGCAGCACGGTGTCGGGCGTGCCCGCGTGCTCGAGCACGTCGAGCCGGTTCGCGAGCAGCGCGGCGGCCTGGTCGACGCGATCGGCCTCGTACGCGATCGCCGCGCACATCGCCGCAAGCATGCAGGTCAGCGGATGGCGGCGCCCGAGATCGGCTTCCGCGCGGGCGAGCGCCGGCGACAACGCGTCGTCCGCGAGCCGGATCTGGCCTTCGCGCAGGTAGCTCAGGCCGGTGATCAGCTCGCCCCAGCGCGCGACGTAGCCGAACCCGGCCGCGGTCGCGCCGCGCGGCGCGGCCTGCTGGAAGCGGCGCGCCTGCGCCGGTTCGCCGACGATGATCGCGCGCGCCGACAGGCGGTTCGCATGCATCTGCGCGAGCCAGGTCGCCTTGGGCGGCGTGAAGTCGGCCCACGGTTCGAACAGCTCGACGAAATGGTCGATTTCGTCCGCGTAGTAGGCCGCCGCACTGAGGATCAGCGCGCATTCGTAGCGCATCGCGGCCGGCGTGTCGGGGTCGGCGAGGATGCCGGCGATCTGGCGCCGCGCCTCGACATGGCGCTCGCCGAGCGCCAGCGCCCACGCGACCGCGATCCGCAGTGTCGGGCGCTTGTCGAGTTCCGCATCGGGCAGCAGCGCGAGCCAGTCGAGCACGTCGTTGATGCGGCCCTGCTTGATCGCGTCCTCGAGGCAGCGCTGCGCGAGCGCGTATGCCGTCTCGAACTGGCCGGCCGCATACGCGTGGCGCGCCGCTTCCTCCGTCATCCCGTGCGCGTCGAGCCACGCGGCCGCGCGTGCGTGCAGCGCGCTGCGGTCTGCTTCGGCGCTCGTCGTCAGACGGTCGCGCAGCGTATCGCGCACGAGCGGATGCAGCCGGCACCAGTCGGAAGCGTCGGACGCGATGAACAGCGGCGTGTCGCGCGCGAGCCGTGCGAGCCGGTCGGGGGCGGCCGCGTCGTCGAGCAGCGCGGCGCACAGCGACGGATGCAGGCGGTCGGCAACGCTCGTGCGGGTCAGGAACGCGGTGTCGTCAGCCGACAAATTCGCGAGCAGCAGTTCGACGAGCCGGTCGCGCGTGCCGTCCATGCGTGCGGCGAGCGCATCGACGGCCTGGCGCGGATCGGCCGAGCGCGCCATCGCGGCCATCGCGAGCTGCAGCCCGAGAGGCCAGCCGTCGACGCGCTCGAACAGCCGCGCGCACGCGTCGGCGTCGACCCGCTGCGCAAAGCGCGCGCCGACCAGCGCGATCGTTTCGTCGAGCGTGAAGCGCAGCCAGTCGGGGCCCGCGAGCGTGCATTGCCCGCCGGCGAGCAGGTCGCCGGCCGCGTGATCGAGCCCGCGCCGGGCCGCGACGACCACCCGCAGGTTCTGCGGCGCGTTGTGCAGCACGTAGGTCAGCGCGTCGAGGCCGGCGGCGGGCAGCCGCTCCGCATCGTCGACGATCAGCAGCGCGTCGATCGACAGTTGCGCGACCTCGGCCAGCCACGCGGTCAGCCCCTCCAGCGCGCGGGCCGCGCCGTCCGGAATCAGGCGCCCGAACGCGGGTCGCGCGCAACCGGTGCGCACCGCCTGCACGAGCCCCTGCAGCAGGCGCGGCGCGTCGTCGCGCTCGTCGGCGGACAGCCACACGACCGCGCGGCCGAGCGCGAGCGATTCGCGTCGCCATTGCGCGAGCAGCGAGGTCTTGCCGTAGCCGGCCGGCGCCTGCACGAGCGTGACGGGCCGGGCGTCGAACGCCGCCGCGGCGAGGCTCAGCCGCGCGCGCGCGAGCAACTGCGCCGGCACGCGCGGCGCGGTCGTCTTCAGCACGAGTTCGGTCGGGGGCGCGTCGGCGCGTTCGGGTGGGTGAGCCATCGGGGGCAGCAGTCGGAATCCGGCGCTGCCGTGCAGGCCGGCGTCCGGGGTGGGCGTGGGGGGAAGGATCGGCCGAACCGCGTTCGCGCGTCAATCCCCCCCGCGGCGAGTGGGGCCGCGCCGCCGCCCGGCCGATAGCATGGGTTCCGAGGCGTGACGAACGCGATTGACCAATGCAACGGGGAGGGGGCCATGAACATCGTATCGACTGGCGCGCGCCGCAGCGCGCCGAGCGCCGGATAAACGGAGCGGCACGATGTATCGCCATCTGCTCGTGACGGTCGACGGCGTGCCCGGCGGCATCGACGCGATCGGCCATGCGCTCGAACTGGCGCGTGCGGTCGGCGCGCGGGTCACGTTCGTGCTGTCCGGCGCGGCGCCGCAATCGCCTGGCTCCGACTCGCGTTTATCCGGAGCGCGGATGCCGGAACACGGTGCGAAAGTGGAAGCCGCCGCACGGGCCCAGGGCCTGTCCCATGCGATCGCGGCGGCCGGCGATCCGGGGGCCGGCCATCCGGCGGCCGGCGATCCGGGGGCCGGCGATCCGGGGGCCGGTCAGCCGGCGGCCGGCGGCACGTCGCCCGCCACGCTCGCCGGCGAACTCGGCTGCGACCTGATCGGCGTCGCGGCGCTGCCGCACGATGCCGATGCCGGCGCGGCCGCGCAACGGCGGTTGCTGCTGGCGACGAGCGGCGTGCCGGTGCTCGTGTGCCCGGCGCGGCGTGCGCCGGCAGAGGCGCGCGTGATGGCCCGCTGTCTCGCCGCGCATCGCGCGCTCGGCGCGCAGTTGCAGGCGCTGACGCAGTTGCAGGCGCCGACGCTCGCGAGCGAAGACCCGGACTCGGCAACGCGGCCGGCCGCCGATGCAGACCGCGCGCTCGCGGTGCACGCCGCGTTGGCGTCGCTCGCGGCGCTGCAGGACGCGCGTTCCGGGCCGTCCGCCGAAGCACGCCTGTGCGCGGCATTGCGCAGACGGGCGGAGAGCACCGCGGCCGAACTCGACGAGCTCGACCGCCAGCGGCGCCGCGATGCGCACGCGCTCGGCGCGCTGGCGCGGCTCGCCTCCGACGGCTTGCCGTCGGCCGCGTTCGATGCAGCGCTCGCCGTCTATGCGCGCGGCGCGTTCGAGCAGATGGGGCGCATGGAAGGCGTGATTTTCCCGGCCGCGCGGCGCTATTTGAGCGACGCCGACTGGACCGAACTGGACGCGCCTCCGGCGAGCGGCTCAGCCGCGACGACGCCGGGCGCGGACGAACCCGACGATGCGTGACGCGCATCCGACTGAAATCCTACGGAGAACCAGATGGCACATGCAGTGCGATTCCACGAAACCGGCGGCCCCGACGTGCTGCGCTGGGAAGCGGTCGAAGTCGGCGACCCGGGCGCGGGGCAGGTCCGCCTGCGGCACGAGGCCGTCGGCCTGAACTTCGCCGACACGTATTTCCGCAGCGGCCTGTATCCGGTGCCGCTGCCGGCCGGCATCGGCGTCGAGGCCGCCGGCGTGGTCGAGGCCGTCGGCCCCGGCGTGACGAACGTCGCCGCCGGCGACCGGGTGACCTACACCGGCTTCCTGAACACGCTCGGCGCGTACAGCACCGAACGGCTGATCGCCGCCGCGCCGCTCGTGAAGCTGCCGGCCGGGATCGCCTGCGAAACGGCCGCGGCGATGACGATGCGCGGCCTGACGTCGGCGTACCTGTTGCGCCGCATCCACGCGTTCGCGCCGGGCGACACGATCCTGCTGCACGCGGCCGCGGGCGGCGTCGGGTTGATCGTGTCGCAATGGGCGAAGCTGCTCGGGCTGACGGTGATCGGCACCGTGTCGAGCGAGCACAAGGCCGCGATCGCCCGCGCGCATGGCTGCGACCATACGATCGACTACAGCCGCGAGGACGTCGCGAAGCGCGTGCGCGAACTGACCGGCGGCGCGGGCGTCGACGTCGTGTTCGACAGCGTCGGCAAGGACACCTTCGAGGGCTCGCTCGATTCGCTGAAGCGGCGCGGGCTGATGGTCTGCGTCGGTACCGCGTCGGGCCCGATCCCGCCGTTCGACCCGCAGCGCCTCGCGATGAAGGGTTCGCTGTACCTGACGCGCCCGGCGCTGGCCGACTATATCGCCGATCCGGCCGAGAAGAACGACCTGGCCGGCGAGCTGTTCGCGCACGTCGCGGCCGGCCGCATCCGGATCGAGATCAACCAGCGTTACGCGCTGCAGGACGCGGCACAGGCGCACCGCGATCTCGAGTCGCGCAAGACGACCGGCTCGTCGGTATTCATCGTCTGAGGAGACGCGCATGCGAGTCGAACCCTTGACCTGTGCGATCGGCGCGGAGCTGCTGGACGTGAGCCTCGCCGACGCCGTGCACGACGACGGCCTGTTCGCCGAAATCCGCACGCAGCTGCTGCGCCATCGCGTGCTGTTCCTGCGCGACCAGGACATCACGCGCGCCGAGCACGTCGCGTTCGCGCGCCGCTTCGGCGAGCTCGAGGATCATCCGGTCGCCGGCAGCGATCCCGAGCACGCGGGGCTCGTGCGGATCTACAAGTCGCCCGACCAGCCGAACGACCGCTACGAGAATGCGTGGCACAGCGATGCGAGCTGGCGCGTGGCGCCGCCGCTCGGCTGTGTGCTGCGCTGCATCGAGGGTCCGCCGGTTGGCGGCGACACGATGTGGGCGAACATGGTGCTCGCGTACGAGAACCTGCCGGAACACGTGAAGCAGCAGATCGAAGACTTGCGCGCGCGTCACAGCATCGAGGCGAGCTTCGGCGCGGCGATGCCGGTCGACAAGCGCCTCGCGCTGAAGGCGCAGTATCCGGACGCAGAGCATCCGGTCGTGCGCACGCATCCCGAAACCGGCGAGAAGGTGCTGTACGTGAACGCGTTCACGACGCACTTCACGAACTTCCATACGCCCGGGCGCGTGCGCTTCGGGCAGGACGCGAATCCGGGCGCCGGCCAGCTGCTGCAATACCTGATCAGCCAGGCTTACATCCCCGAATACCAGGTGCGCTGGCGCTGGAAGAAGAACAGCGTCGCGATCTGGGACAACCGCAGCACCCAGCATTACGCGGTGATGGACTACCCGCCGTGCGTGCGCAGGATGGAGCGCGCGGGCATCGTCGGCGACGTGCCGTTCTGAGCGCGCCCGCACCTTAACCGACTCGCAACCCTGTACACGACGCGCCAGGCCAGCCGCCCGGCGCGGCGGGATACGCACGCCCGTACGCCTGCACTAAAACGATTCCCACTGGAGGACGACATGCAATTTCTCGACGATTCGCTGCACCCGGAAAACCAGGACAAGGTAGTCATCACGGTCGCGCCGTACGGCCCCGAATGGATGCCCGCCGACTTTCCGGAAGACATTCCGGTGACGATGGACGAGCACGTGCAGAAGGCCGTCGACTGCTACAACGCGGGCGCGACGGTGCTGCACCTGCACGTGCGCGAGCTCGACGGCAAGGGCAGCAAGCGGCTGTCGAAATTCAACGAGCTGCTCGGCCGGCTGCGCGAGGCGGTGCCCGACATGATCCTGCAGGTCGGCGGCTCGATCTCGTTCGCGCCGGAAGGCGACGGCGCCGAGGCGAAATGGCTGTCCGACGACACGCGCCACATGCTCGCCGAGCTGACGCCGAAGCCCGACCAGGTGACGGTCGCGATCAACACCGTGCAGATGAACATCACCGAGCTGATGAACCGCAAGGACATCGCCGGCACGTCGCTGAACGAAGCCGCGCTGTGGGACGCGTACCGCGAGATGACCGTGCCGGCCGGCCCCGGCTGGGTCGACGAGCACCTGCGCCGGCTGCAGGCGGCCGGCATCCAGCCGCATTTCCAGCTCACCGGCATGCACGCGCTCGAGACGCTCGAGCGGATCATCCGCCGCGGCGTCTATCGCGGGCCGCTGAACGTCACGTGGGTCGGCATCGGCGGCGGCTTCGACGGCCCGAATCCGTACAACTTCATGGAATTCGTGCGGCGCTGCCCGGACGGCGCGTGCATCACGCTCGAATCGCTGATGAAGAACGTGCTGCCGATCAACACTGTCGCGATGGCGCTGGGCCTGCATCCGCGCTGCGGGATCGAGGACACGATCATCGACCAGAAGGGCAACCGGATGACGTCGGTGCAGCAGGTCGAGCAGTGCGCGCGGATCGCGCGCGAACTCGGGCGCGAGATCGCCACCGGCAAGGAGGCGAAGGCGATCTACCGGATCGGCGTGCAGTACGACGGCGTCGACGAGACGCTCGCGCAGCTCGGGATGGCGCCGAACCGCCGGCCGGGCCAGCTGAGCGTGCCGCTGCGCGCGGCCTGACGCACCGGGCGACCGTGCAACCGGGCGGCCCGCGAGCGCCGCCCGCCGATCGATGTGGCGCGGCACCCACCCTCGCGCCGTGCGCGAGGCAAGCTCCGACGAACGGAGCGGGGCCGCGCAAGCCGCGCCGGCGCGTTGCCGCACCGGTGCCGGAGGAGACACGCATGCTGATTCATCACGTCGAGCCGTCGCTGCAGGACGTGGCGGCCACCGGGCGGCGCGCGCCGGCCTATGCCTGGCTCGTGTTCGGGCTGACCGTCGGCCTGCTGCTGTCGGACTACATGTCGCGGCAGGTGCTCAATGCCGTGTTTCCGCTCCTCAAGCACGCGTGGGGACTGTCGGACACGCAGCTCGGCTCGCTCTCCGGCGTCGTCGCGCTGCTGGTCGGCCTGCTGACGTTCCCGCTGTCGGTGCTCGCCGACCGCTTCGGCCGCGTGCGCAGCATCGTGCTGATGGCCGCGCTGTGGAGCGTCGCGACGCTCGGCTGCGCGCTGTCGACCAACTACGCCCAAATGCTCGTGTCGCGCGGCCTCGTCGGGCTCGGCGAAGCCGCGTACGGCAGCGTCGGCGTCGCACTGATCCTCAGCATCTTTCCGGCCCGGCTGCGCGCGACGCTGACCGGCGCGTTCATGGCCGGCGGCGCGTTCGGCTCGGTGTTCGGGATGGCGCTCGGCGGCCTCGTCGGCGCGCATCTCGGCTGGCGCTGGTCGTTCGGCGTGATGGCCGCGCTCGGCATCGTGCTGCTCGTCGCGTACCGCGGCGTGGTCACCGAACGGCGGCTCGCGGCCTGCCGCGTCGAACCGTGCCGGCCCCATGGCGATGCGCCGCGCGACCTGCGCGGCAGCGTGCGCGCGCTGATGTCGGGGCTGTTCGCATCGCGTTCGGTGATCTGCGCGTATGTCGGCAGCGGGCTGCACCTGTTCGTGCCCGGCGCGCTGTTCGCTTGGCTGCCGAGCTACCTGAACCGCTATTACGCGATGGCGCCGGACCGCGCCGCGGTGCTCGCGGCCGGCTTCGTGCTGCTGTCGGGCGTCGGGATGGTCGGCTGCGGGATCGTCACCGACCGTGTCGGCAAAACCGACGGCAAGCGCAAGTGGTTGACCGCGATCGCGTATTGCGTGCTGACGGGCGTGTGCCTCGGCGCCGCGTTCCGGCTGCCGCCCGGGCCGCTGCAACTCGCGCTGATCTGCGCGGGCATGCTGGTCGGCGCGGGCGCGTCCGGCGCATCGGGCGCGATGGTCGCGAACCTGACGCCTGCCGCGATCCATGCATCGGCGTTCGCGACGCTCACGCTCGCCAACAACCTGCTCGGCATGGCGCCGGGCCCGCTGCTGACGGGGTGGGTCGCCGATCGCGCCGGCCTCGTCGGCGCACTGCAATGGATTCCCGTCGTGCCGCTCGCGGCCGCCGTGCTGTTCGCGATCGGACGCGCGAGCTACGCGGCCGATCTCGCGCGCGTCGAACGCGAACGGCGCGCGTCCCACCTTTCCTGAACCGAACCCTCCCGGAGGCTGCATGACCCTGGCGACCGCGCCCACCATCCTGATCGTGCCCGGCTTGCGCGATCACGTCGAAGACCATTGGCAGACGCATCTGCAACGACGCCTGCCGAACGCACGGTCCGTCGCGCCGCTCGAAGCCGACAAGCTGAGCCGCGCCGCGCGCGTCGCGGCACTCGATGCGGCGCTCGCCGCGATCGACGGCCCCGTGATTCTGGTCGCGCACAGCGCGGGCGTGATGATCACGGTGCACTGGGCACGGCAGGCCACGCGCAAGATCCACGGCGCGCTGCTCGCGGCACCGGCCGATCTCGATACGCCGATGCCCGCCGGTTATCCGGCGCCCGACGCGATCGCCGCGAACGGCTGGACCCCGGTACCGACCGGGCGGCTGCCGTTTCCGAGCGTCGTGGCCGCGAGCCGCAACGATCCGCTCGCGCGCTTCGAACGCGTCGAACTGCTGGCGGCCGGGTGGGGCAGCAAGCTCGTCGATCTCGGCGAAGTCGGGCATCTGAATCCGGCGTCCGGGTACGGCGAGTGGCGGGATGCGGAGCGGCTGATCGGGGAGGTGATCGCGCTCGGTGCGGCCTGAGCGCCATCGGCAACGCGCCGCGCATGAATTCCCTGCCGGCGCGTCAATGTGAACCGATTCCATTTGAGCGCCCAGCGACATACGACGTCCTAACACGCCGCGTGCCCGTCGCCGTGTCGCGCCGCGAAATCGCTCAATCTACAAATCCTCGGGAAACGGAAGGTTTCTGTTAGGGAAATTCCCGCCCCGCGCCAGTCGGTTTTTTGTTGACCGACATCGTATAACGCCGTCATGATTTCCTGAAAAGAAAGGTCCCATCCACCGACCGAAGTGAGGAGACATGAACGCCACCCCGATCGCTCGCCGTGTCCGCCGGATCGCACTCGCCCTGGGTTTCACGCTGTCGGCCGCGGCAGCCGTTGCCGCACCCGTATCGCTGAACGTCGTCGACGTCGCGGGCAACCTGCAGCTCACGCAGAAGGCCATCGAGGCGTTCAAGGAGAAGAACCCGAATCTCGTCGCGAACGTCACGTTCACGAACGCGCCCGCGCCGCAGCTGCCGGGCAAGATCAAGGCGATGCAGGCGGCGGGGCGCGCCGACATCGATCTCGTCCTGACCGGCACCGACGCGCTGGCCGCCGGCATCGAGCAGAACCTGTGGCTGAAGCTGCTGCCCGACAACGCGGGCGCGTTCCCCGGCGTGCTCGACCGGTACGCGCCCGGCCCGCGCAAGATGCAGGATGTCGCGCAGGGCTTCGGCCTCGAAGTGACCTACATGCCGGCCGGCCCGCTGCTCGAATACAACCCGGCGAAGGTCGCCGACCCGCCGAAGACGCCCGAACAGCTGCTCGCGTGGTGCAAGGCGCATCCGAACAAGCTGATCTATGCACGCCCGGCGAACTCGGGCCCCGGCCGCACGTTCCTGATGGGGCTGCCGTACGTGCTGGGCGACAAGAACCCGCAGGATCCGATCAACGGCTGGGACAAGACCTGGGCGTTCCTGAAGCAGCTCAACGACTGCGTGCCGTACTACCCGGGCGGCACGTCGGCCGTGATGAAGGAGCTCGGCGAAGGCACGCGTGACATGACCGTGACCGTCACCGGCTGGGACCTCAACCCGCGCGCGCTCGGCATCGTGCCGGCCGACTTCCGGATCCAGGCGTTCGACAACATGACGTGGGTCAACGACGCGCACTACATGGTGATTCCGAAGGGCGTGGCGAAGGACAAGCTCGACGTGCTGTTCAAGCTGATGAACTTCCTGCTCGAACCGGCGCAGCAGGCGATGACCTACGACGACGGCTACTTCTATCCGGGCCCGGCGGTGAAGGGCGTGACGCTCGAGATGGCGCCCGCGCACAGCCAGGAAGTGATCAGGAAGTTCGGCCGCCCCGAGTACGCGAAGCTGCTCGCGGAACGTCCGCACGTGCAGCCGCTCAACGCGCAGGCGATGGTGGCCGCGTTCCAGAAGTGGGACCGCGAGATCGGGTCGCAGAAGTCGAAATGACGGATGAACCCGCGGGCGCCGCGGCGCCCGCGCCGACGGAGTTCGCGTAATGAAGCACAGTTTCGAACGGTTGCGGCTCGACGGCGTGTGCCGCAGCTTCACCAATGCGGAGGGCGCGCAGGTCGCCGCACTGAACGGGCTCGATCTCGACATCCGGCGCGGCGAGTTCGTCGCGCTGCTCGGCCCGTCGGGCTGCGGCAAGTCGACCGCGCTGAACTGCATCGCCGGGCTGCAGCCGCTCACGAGCGGCGGCATCTGGCTCGACGACACGCGCATCGACGTGCTGCCGCCCGAGCGCCGCGGCTTTGGCATGGTGTTCCAGAACTACGCGCTGTTTCCGCACATGTCGGTGCTCGAAAACGTCGGCTTCGGGCTGAAGATGCGCGGCGTGCCGAAGCAGGAAACGCGGCGGCGCGCGCAGCAGGCGCTCGAACTCGTGCAGCTCGTCGGCCACGAGGGCAAGCTGCCCGGGCAGTTGTCGGGCGGGCAGCAGCAGCGCGTCGCGATCGCGCGCGCGATCGTCATCGAGCCGCCGCTGGTGCTGATGGACGAGCCGCTGTCGAACCTCGACACGAAGCTGCGCATCGAGATGCGCGCCGAGATCCGCCGCATCCACACGCAACTCGAACGCGCGACGATCTACGTGACGCACGACCAGGACGAGGCGCTGTCGATGGCCGACCGGATCGTCGTGATGAAGGAGGGCATCGTGCAGCAGGTCGCGTCGCCGAAGGACGTGTACACGCGCCCGCACAACCTGCACGTCGCGCGCTTCATGGGCTATCGCAACGTGCTGCCGTTCACGCTCGAAGGCATGGTCGGCGATTACGTGAACGTCGCCGCCGCGGGTGTGCGCATCACCGGCGTGCCGATGGCGGGCTTCGACGGCAAGGACGTCGTGGTCGCGCTGCGCCCGGACGACATCGAGCGCGCGGAAGCAGGGGCCGACAACGCATTCGACGCGACCGTCGAAACGGTCGAATACGGCGGCCGCGACTCGCTCATTCGTGCGATCACGCCGTTCGGCCCGATCTGGGCGCGCGTCGCCGGCGAATTCGCGCAGGGCGAACGGCTGCGGCTGCGCGTGAGCCCGGCGCGCACGCTCGTCTATGCGGGAGACGCGCGATGAACGGCCGCGGCGCCGCGTGCGCGGCAGCGCGCCCCCGGGAGGCCAGCATGAAAACCATCCCCGATCGCCGCCGGACGCACATTCTTGCGCAACGGAATGCTTCTGTCGGGCACTGTCGAAACAGCACTTGCAAGGGCGGTGCCGCATGAGCACGCTCGCGACCGGCGGCGCGCCGCGCGACGCGAAGGCGTGGCTCGTCACGCCCGCGCTCGCGTTCATCGTCGCGCTGTTCATCTATCCGTTCGCGTACGGCCTCGTGCTGTCGTTCCAGCCGACGAACGGCGGCGGCGTGCTCGCGAACTACGTGCAGTTCTTCACCGACACGGCGATGTGGCCGACCGTGCTCGTCACGCTGAAGCTCGCGGTGCCGGCGACGCTGATCAACGTCGGCATCGCGGTGCCCGTCGCGTTCGCGCTGCGTCGCAACTCGCCGTACCAGAAGTTCGTCACGACGCTGCTCGTGATTCCCGTCACGCTCGGCACGGTGCTCGTCGCCGACGGGATGCTCACGTACTTCGGCCCGAACGGCTGGTTCCCGCAGGCGCTGCAAGGGCTGCACCTGTACACCGACGAGGTGCGCCTCACGCACAACTACTGGGGCGTGCTGCTGTCGCTGATCGTGTCGGGCTTTCCGTTCGCGTTCCTGCTGATGCTGTCGTACATCAGCGGCATCGACCCGACGCTCGCGCGCGCCGCGGCCACGCTCGGCGCGAACCCGTGGCAGCAGTTCCGGCGGATCTACCTGCCGCTGCTCGTGCCGGGGCTCACGATGGCCGCGTGCCTGTCGTTCGTGCAGGCGTTCTCGGTGTTCCCGTCAGCCGTGCTGCTCGGCGCGCCGGCCGGGCCGACGCGAGTGATCTCGATCGCGGCCGCCGAAGCCGCGTTCGAGAGCTACGACTATTCGCTCGCGTCGGCGATCGCAATCGTGATGGGCTTCGTGCAGCTGCTGGTGGTCGCGTCGATGCTCGGCGCGCGCCGCTTCTTCTATACCGGTCCGGTCACGGGAGGCAAGGGCTGATGGCGACCGACAATCATGCCGCGCCGGCGTGGCCGCCGAAGCACAGCCCGCCCGGCGCGCAGCCGGTCAACGCGATGAAGCCGCGCAAACTGCGCGGCAGCCTCGCCGGCCGTGCATGGAAGGCGCTCGTGTGGGGGCTGATGGCGTTCTTCCTGCTGAACGTGATGCTGCTGATCGCGACCGTCGCGGTGAACTCGGTCGCGACGCGCTGGTTCGGCACGCCGCTGCCGCAGGGCTTCACGCTGCACTGGTATGCCAAGGCGTGGGAAGACTTCCAGCTCGCGAGCGTGCTGTGGGTGACGCTCGAAGTGGTCGGCGCGGTGGTGCTGCTGTCGGTCGCGCTCGGCGTGCCGGCCGCCTATGCGCTCGCGCGCGTGCAATTCCGCGGCAAGCGCTTCGCGCTGCTGGTGTTCCTGCTGCCGCTGATGGTGCCGCCCGTCACGTACGGGATCCCGATGGCGACCGTGATGTACAAGGTCGGGCTCGCCGGCACGCTGCCGGGCGTGATCCTCGCGAACCTGGTACCGGCGCTGCCGTTCGTGATCCTCGTGATGACGCCGTTCATCGAGCAGATCGATCCGAACCTCGAAGCCGCCGCGCGCATCTTCGGCGCGAACACGTGGCGCTATTTCCGCTACGTGCTGTTGCCGCTGCTGGTGCCCGGCATGCTCGCGGCCGGGCTGCTCGTGCTGGTGCGCACGATCGGGATGTTCGAGCTGACCTTCTTCACCGCGGGCCCGAGCACGCAGACGCTCGTCGTCGCGCTGTATTACGCGGTGTTCTCGACCGGCGTGCGCGCGCCGCAGTCGATCGACGCGATGGCGATGATCTACATGGCCATCACGCTCGTGTGGGTCGTGATCGCGCTGCAGTTCGTGAGCCCGACGCAGCTCGTGAGTCGCGTGAAGCAGGAGCGGCAATAGGCGTCCACGTGTGGCGGCGTGCGTTAACGCGACTCAACGCGAAGGACAGCGGCGGCGCAGCGATGCAGGCGGTCCTGCCGATGCTTGCGCGCGCCATCCGTGCAATTGGTTACAAATGGATACCGCGAACCGTGCACGGACGTTGCAGACTACGCAGCGTACCGGCCCGGCGATACGTTCGCTCGCATCGCCGCATGCCGCCCGACGTTCACCCGATTCGCGGAGTTCCATGAAGTTTCCCACGCTGCTCACGCTCGGCTGTGCGGCCACGCTGCTTGCCGCCTGCAACCTGCTCCACGACGGCCCCGGATCGAGCGACGTCGATGCCGCGGTGCGCCGCGCGCTCGAAGCGGAAAACCACGGCGGCCTGAACGCGCTGTTCGGCCAGCCGCTGCCCGTGTCGGCCGACGTGATCTCGGCGAAACCCGACGGCGACTGCAGGAAGGTCGGCGAACGGACCTACACGTGCGACGTCGTGGTCACGTGGCGCAACCACGATTACGCGCCGTCGCGCGCGAACCTGACCTTCGTCAAGGCCGCCGACGGTTCGTGGCAGACCTCGGGCGTCGACGCGGCCATCGCGACCGGCGCCGCCAAATCGCTGATCGACCGGATCGGCAAGGCGTGGCCCGGCAACGCGGCGAGCGGTGCGTCAGCGCCGCAGTGACGCGGCCGGCGACGGGCTTCGTCGCGCTTTCTTCAGAGGACGCTCCCGGCGCGCGGAACCGTACCGTTCTCCACGGACCGCTGGCGGACTGCGCGAACGGTGCCGCGACCGCGGCGGTGCCCCATCTTGTTCGACCCGTGCTCGGGCCCGGATTAGCGGCAAAAAAGGGCGCAAACGCGACCGGGTATCGACCGAACCCATCCTCGGTATGCGGATCGGAATATAGGGAAAACCCTTAATTCGAGCTATAATCACGACCTAGAAGAAAGGTCGAACCATGCCCGAACGTCTCCAATCCCTTGAAAAATTTGTGTTTTCCCTGGTCGTGATGTCCGCGGTCTTCTGCTCCGCGTTCCTCGCGTACGAGCGTCACCCCGAGATCAAGATCGCGCTGCACGAAGGCGAAGCGCTGATGCGCGAAAGCGCCAAGTATTCGGTCATCTGCTCGCCGTCCAAGGTCGATCCTTGCGTCGAGATGTCCGCTTACTGATCGATCTTCGCGTCGAGGCTCGCGTGCCGGTCGGCGCGGCAGCGAACGGTGTCCTGGGCTCCGTTTCATCAGTTTCGGACTCGTCCTACAGATTTGGCGGCCTGATTTCCTTGAAGTAGCGCCCATCAGGAATTCGGAAACCGGCCGCAAGGCAGGGCGGATGCACGAACCCGTAACGTGCCGAGTCGCTGGCGTAAGCAGCCCCCATTCCGTCGGCCCCGCTTCGAGCAATCGAGCGGGGCCGCTCCATTTGCGCGGTCGATCTGCGCGCCCCATTTACACGGCCCTGACTGCACGGCCCGAATTCGCGCGGTCCGCAGGTTCGGTCCGCAGCGACCGGCGTCACACCACCTGCCGAGGTTCGCCGCGCGCAAACGCGGCAACGTTGTCGACGAGCTGATCGGCCAGTGCCCGCATCGCCTCGTCGCTCGCCCACGCGACATGCGGCGTCAGGATGAACGCCGGATGCGACAGGATCGCGTGGAACGGGTGCGCGGCCGGCAGCGGCTCCTGCGTGACCACGTCGAAGCCGGCGCCCGAAATCTGCCCCGACTGCAGCGCGTCGACGAGTGCACCTTCATCCACGAGCCCGCCGCGTGCGGTGTTGATCAGCAGCGGCCGGCGCGCCATCCGCGCGAACGCGGCCGCGTCGATCAGGCCGCTGGTCGCCGGCGTGAGCGGGCAGTGCAGCGTGATCACGTCGCTGTCGCGCAGCAGCGTGTCGAGCGGCACATGCCCGGCGCCCCGCGCAGCGCCGTGCGCGGCGAACAGCACGCGCATGCCGAGCGCGCGGGCGATGCCGGCCACCGCACGGCCGAGCACACCGTCGCCGACGATCCCGAGCGTCGCGCCGGCCAGGTCGCGGATCGGATGATCGAAGAAGCAGAACTGTCCGCTGTCGAGCCAGCGCCCCGCGCGCACCGCGTCGCGATACGCGACGAGGCTGCGCCGCAGCGCGAAGATCAGCGCGAACGTGTGTTCGGGTACGGTGCGCACCGCATACCCGCGAATGTTGCTGACGACGATGCCGCGCGCGGCGCACGCATCGAGATCGACGATGTCGGTACCCGTCGCGGCGATCGCGATCATTTTCAGGTGCGGCGCACGGTCGAGCGCCGTCGCGTCGAGCCGGACCTTGTTGGTCACGACGATGTCCGCGTCGCCGATACGCGCGGCCACTTCGTCCGTTGTCGTCCCTTCGAAGGTCCGCAGCGCGTGCGGAAACGGAAACGGCTTCAGCACGGTCTGCGGCGACAGCGTCGCGCGGTCGAGAAACACGATCTGCGCAGGAGAGGAACTGGAAAACATGGCGGGCCTCGCTGACGGGCGCCCGGCGGGCGCGCAACGGCAACGATTCTGCCAACGGCGCATGCGATCGGGCTTGCGCATTGCGCGAGCGCGCTTTCCCGCGCGGAAAACGTCGGTGCCATCCGTGCACGGCCGGCCCGACGACTTCCCGGTTCACTGTTCCGTCGCACGAGCCGCTGTGGCAGCGCCCCGTCGTGCTGCAGGCGATGGCGCACGCGGGCGCCGCTGGGACGATGCGTGTGCGGCGCTCGACGAAGCCGCCGTGCTGGCCCGCGAAATGAGCCACGCGCCCCTTTCCGTTCAGGAAAGGCTGGTTGAGCATCGATCGATTTTCGCCGGATGCGAACGCCGTCATGATCGCCGTCATCGACAACACGATTTTCAGGAGACAGTCATGACGCGCCCCCTGGACGGTATCCGCGTGCTGGAACTCGGCCAACTGATTGCCGGGCCGTTCGCGGGCCGGATGCTCGCCGAATTCGGCGCGGACGTGATCAAGGTGGAGCCGCCCGGCGTCGGCGACCCGCTGCGCAAATGGCGGCTGCTGCACGACGGCACGTCGGTCTGGTGGGCCGCGCAGTCGCGCAACAAGCGCTCGCTCGCGCTCGACCTGCGCACGCCCGAAGGGCAGGACGTCGTGCGCCGCCTCGTCGCCGGGACCGACGTGCTGATCGAGAACTTCCGGCCCGGCACGCTGGAAGGCTGGGGGCTCGACTGGGAGACGCTGTCCGCGATCAACCCGCGGCTCGTGATGCTGCGCGTATCGGGCTTCGGCCAGACCGGCCCGTATCGCGACCGGCCCGGCTTCGGCGTGATCGCCGAAGCGATGGGCGGCCTGCGCCACCTGACCGGCGAGCCGGGCCGCACGCCGGTGCGCGTCGGCGTGTCGCTCGGCGATTCGCTGTCGGCGCTGCACGGCGTGATCGGCATCCTGCTCGCACTGCGCCATCGCGAACAGCAGGGCGGCAAGGGGCAGGTCGTCGACGTCGCGCTGTACGAATCCGTCTTCAACATGATGGAAAGCCTGCTGCCCGAATACTCGGCGTTCGGCGCGGTGCGCGAGCCGGCCGGCAGCAGCCTGCCGGGCATCGCGCCGACCAACGCGTACCGCTGCCGCGACGGCAGGTACGCGCTGATCGCCGGCAACGGCGACAGCATCTTCCGGCGCCTGATGGCGCTGATCGGGCGCCCCGATCTCGGCGACGATCCCGCGCTCGCGCACAACGACGGGCGCGTCGCGCAGGTCGCGCGCATCGACGCGGCGATCGGCGAATGGAGCGCGCGGCTCGATCTCGACGACGTGCTCGCCGCGCTGCACGACGCACGCATCCCGTCCGGGCGCATCTACGACGTCGCGGACATCGCGGCCGATCCGCATTACCGCGCACGCGACATGATCGTCGACGCCGCGCTGCCCGACGGCACGCCCGTGCTCGTGCCGGGCATCGTGCCGAAACTCGGCGCGACGCCGGGACGCATCGAGCGTCCGGCGCCCGCGCTCGGCGCCGATACCGACGCGGTACTCGAATCGATCGGCATCGATGCCGCGACGCGCGATGACTGGCGCACGCGCGGCGTGATCTGAAGCGACCAACCTGCGACCGGGACGACGACATGAACCAGCCCCATCCCCAACGACTTTATATTCAAGAAGTCGCGACACGCGACGGTTTCCAGAATGAAGCGGCGTTCGTCGACACCGACGACAAGATCGCGCTCGTCGACGCGTTGAGCGCGTGCGGCTACGCGAAGATCGAGGTCACGTCGTTCACGTCGCCGAAGGCGATCCCCGCGCTGCGCGACGCGGAAGCCGTGATGCACGGCATCGTGCGCGCGCCGGGCGTCGTCTATACGGTGCTCGTGCCGAACGTGCGCGGCGCGGAACGCGCGCTGTCGTGCGGCGTCGACGAGGTGAACCTCGTGATGTCGACGAGCGAGAGCCACAACCGCACGAACCTGCGGATGACCCGCGAGCAGTCGTTCGCGCAACTGCGCGACGTGATCGACACGGTGCGCGGCACCGGCGTCGCGCTCAACGTGTCGCTGTCGACCGCGATGGGCTGCCCGATGGAAGGCGACGTGCGTGCGGAAACCGTGCTCGCGTGGATGCAGCGCTTCGCGGATCTCGGCGTGCACGGCTTCACGCTGTGCGACACGACCGGCATGGCGTATCCGTCCCAGGTGCGCGACCTGGCCGAACGCGCACGCGAACGCTTCGGTGCGCTGCAGCTCGCGCTGCACTTTCACAACACGCGCGGGATGGCGCTCGCGAACACGCTCGCCGCGCTCGACGCCGGCATCGACCGCTTCGACGCATCGCTCGGCGGCCTCGGCGGCTGTCCGTACGCGCCGGGCGCGACCGGCAACGCGTGCACCGAGGAGCTCGTGCACATGCTCGCGCTCGACGGCTACGATACGGGCGTCGACTTGGCGGGCGTACTCGCCGCGGCCGCGCGGTTGCCCGCGCTGATCGGGCATGACCTGCCGAGCCAGATCCTGAAGGCCGGGCGCCGCTCGGACCTGCATCCGCCGCCGCGCGCCGAAGCCGGCCACATGCCGGCGCAGCGGGCTTTGTCGTAACCGAACCGGAGCGAATCACATGGCACTGATTGACCACCTCGACCACCTCGTGCTGACTTGCGTCGATCCGGAGCGGACGAAGCATTTCTATACCGAAGTGCTGCAGATGCAGCTCGAAACCTTCGGCGCGGGCCGGCTCGCGTTCCGCTTCGGCAACCAGAAGATCAACCTGCACGTGCGCGGCGCGGAGTTCGAGCCGAAGGCGCACGTGCCGGTGCCCGGCGCGCTCGACCTGTGCTTCATCGCGTCGGTGCCGCTCGACGACGTGATCGCGCATCTGCACCTCGTCGAATGGCCGATCGTCGAAGGGCCCGTCGAGCGCACCGGTGCGACGCAGAAGATCCGGTCGGTGTACGTGCGCGACCCGGACCTGAACCTGATCGAGATCTCCGAGCTGATCTGAGTTGCGTTGCGTTGAATTGCACGGCGCGCGCGGCGGTCATGCCGAGCTGTCGTGCGGCGTGGGCGCAGCATCGCGTCCGTTCTGCCGGTTCCGCATGCGCCGGCGCGATGCGCCCGCCACGCAGCAATCCTCCGCCGAAAGCGGACAGGCGCGTATCGCACCCGCCGATTCCGGATAGGCGCGCCGCGTTGCACTGCGGATAATGGCGTGCATCGGCGCCGGTCCGTCCGCCGCCTTCGCAGCGGGCGCGACGCGCGTCCCGCAGATCCGCAATCCGACCCACGCACATTCCGAATGACGATCCTCTATCGCGGCATGGACCGCGCGGCGCTCGACGCCGCTTACCTGAACACGAAGGCCATTCCCGACTTCCCCGCGGTACTCGCGTCCTGCCAGGCACGCAGTGCCGCGCTTTACGCCGCGACGCCCGCGCAGCGCGACCTGCGTTACGGGTCGCGCCCCGCGCGGCGCTTCGACTGGCTGCGCTGCGGCCTGCCCGGCGCGCCGCTGTTCGTGTTCATTCACGGCGGCTACTGGCAGCACTGCGCGAAGGAAGATTTCGCGTACGCGGCCGCCGGGCCGCTCGCACGCGGGTTCGATGTCGTGCTCGCCGAATACACGCTCGCACCGGATGCATCGATGACCGACATCGTCGGCGAGATCGGCGCGCTGCTCGACCATCTCGCGGCCGATCCCGATCGCATCGGCACCGGCGGCCGGCCGATCCACCTGAGCGGCCACTCGGCAGGCGGTCACCTGACCGCCGTGTATCGCGCGCATCCGGCGGTCGTGTCGGCGCTTGCGATCAGCCCGCTCGTCGATCTCGAGCCGATCTCGCTGTGTGTGCTCGGCGAGAAGCTTCGACTCACCGCGCACGAAATCGCCGCCTACAGCCCGCTGCGTCATGTCGGCCCCGGTGCGCCGACCGTCGTCGCGGTCGGCGCGGCCGAGTTGCCGGAGCTGGTGCGCCATGCGCATGAATACGCGGACGCATGCGAGACGGCCGGCGAGCCGGTTGCACGCGCGTGGCTGCCGGGCATGCAGCACTTCACGGTACTCGACGATCTCGCGCGACCGGACAGCGCGATGCTCGCCGCACTGCAGGCGATCGCGCCGCGCTGAACGCGCCGTCCTGCATCGTTTCGCGCGATTTCGCCGCGTGCACGGCCGGGCGTATGATCGGCATCAGGCCGGTCGGGCGCCATTCGCACGCGCCGCACGGCACACCCCCAGGATCCTCGTCATGGTGAACCCGCTTCATTTCGATCTGCAGTCGCTGCGCGTGTTCGCTCTCGTCGCCGAGCACGGCAGCCTGACCAAGGCGGCCGAACACGGTCAGCTCACGTTGTCCGCGGTCAGCAAGCGGATCGCCGAACTCGAGAGCGTGACCGGCAGCGCGCTGTTCGTCCGGCATGCGCGCGGCGTCGAGCTGACGCCCGCGGGCCGCGCGCTGCTCGAACATGCGGCGAAGGTCATCGAGCAGGTGAACCGGATGGCGCACGAGATGAGCGATTACGTCGCCGGCGTACGCGGCCACATTCACGTGTGGACCAATACGTCGGCGATCGTCCAGTTCCTGCCGGCCGATCTCGCCGCGTTCCTGACCGACAACCCGGGCATCAAGGTCAGTCTCGAGGAAAGGCTGAGTCACGAGATCGTCGATGCGCTCGGGTCCGGCAAGGCCGATCTCGGCGTGTTCGCGGACAACGTGCCGGCGCCGGGCATCGAACGCCGGCTGTACCGGCGCGACGAGCTCGTGCTGCTCGTGCCGCGCGGGCATCGCTTCGCCGCGCGCGACAGCATCCGCTTCGCGGATACGCTCGATGAAGACTACGTCGGCCTGAGCGACGGCAGTTCGCTGCTCGCGCGGATGACCGACGCCGCGTTCGCGGCCGAGCGCTCGCTGAAGCTGCGCATCCAGGTATCGAATTTCGACGGCGTGAGCCGGATGATCGAGGCCGGGCTCGGGATCGGCGTGCTGCCGCGCGACGCGGTGACGGGCGAGCGCGCGGCGCGGCTCGGCGTCGTGACGCTCGACGACGCGTGGGCGACGCGCACGCTGTGGGTCGGCGTGAAGGCCGGCACCGTGCTGACCACGGACATCGCGAAGCTGTTCGATTTCATGTCGGCGCGCTGAACGCGAAGAATGCGTGACCTGCGTTCAACGCGCGCCAGGCGCGACGCACGGGGCACGCATGCGCATGCCCCGTGCCGCATACCGCGTCATACCGGGTTGATGTCGTCCTGGCTGCGCCGCGTGGTCAGCGGCCCGAGCATGCGCAGCGTGACCGCGACGATGCCGAGCGCGACCGAGATCACGCCGAACATCGCTCCGGCGCCGTGCTCGGCCAGCACCGGCAGCAGCACGAACGGCAACGCGCCGCTGACGATGCGCGACAGCGAGTAGGTGCTGCCGATCGCGGTCGAGCGCACGCGCGCCGGGAAGATCTCCGCCTGATACACGTGATACGCGTTGCTGAACACGTTCGACGCGCAGGTCGTCAGGAACCCGAAGCAGACGATCAGCGCCGTATTGCCCGAATACGCGAAGCACAGCCCGAACGCGGCGATCGAGAGGATCGACACGATCACGAGCGTGCGGCGCTCGATCCAGTTCAGCAGCGGAATCGACAGCAGCGAGCCGATCGGATAACCGATGAACGACAGTGCGATGAACAGCGTGCTGTCCGTCACGTCGAACCCGCGGCTCTTGACGACCGTGCTCGCGAGCGTGCCGAAGCCGTAATAGCCGAAGCCCTGGAACAGGTGGAATACCGCGAGCATCAGGTAGCGCGCGCCGTAGGGCCGGCGGCGCAGCAGCGCGATGCGCTCGCCGACGCGCAGCGGCCGCTGCGGTTCGGCCGATGCCGCGAACTGGTCGGGCACGCGCCCCCCCGCGCTGTCCGCGAAGCGCTTCGCCGCGGCATGCGCATCCGCGGCGCGGCCCTGCGCGAGCAGCCAGCGCGGGCTTTCCGGCAGACGATGCTGGACCAGCAGCACGTACACGGCGCCGAGGCTGCCGATCGCGAGGATGATGCGCCAGCCGGCCACGCCCGCGACGTGCAGCGGATTCAGCCACAGCGCGAGGAAGCCGACCAGCGGCACGGCGACGTACGAAGTCGTATAGGCCCATGCGGCAAGCCGTCCGCGCTTGTCCTTCGGCAGGATTTCGGACAGGAAGCTGTCGGCGACCGGGTAGATCGCGCCGACGCCGATGCCCGTGAGAAAGCGGCATGCGACGAGCATGTCGGCGTTCACGGAGAACGCGCCGATCAGCGAGAACGCGCTGTACCAGACGAGCGTCATCAGGAACGCCTTGCGCCGGCCGATGCGGTCGGCGAGGCTGCCGAGACACAGCGCGCCGACGAACATTCCGATGAATGCCGACGCGAGCAGCAGCTTGAAATCGACGCTTTGCCGGCTGAGCCCGTATTCGTGCTGCAGCGCGGAGCCGATCGTGCTGACGAGGAAGATCTCGTACATGTCGAAGAACAGCCCGATGCCGATTACCCAGACGACGAACCGGTGCAGCGCACCGACCGGCAGGTCGTCCATGAATTCGCCGAGCGTGATGCCACGCGCGGGCAGGGCCGTCGCATCGGCGCCGGCCCGGGCCGCGGACGATGCGGCGGACGCGGGTCCGCCCGCGGTGCCGCCAAGGTCGAGGGATTGGCTGTTCATCGTGTCTCCTGATTATCGATTTGCCGTGGCGCGATGCCCGGCCGTTCGCGGCTATTCGCGGCCGGCATCACGGGCCCGGTCGCGCGACGCGGCGCACGTGCCCGCAAAGCCCGCGAAAGGCCGGATGCGCGCGATCGCGCCGATCGTCCGAAACATGGTCGGCGAATTTGCGCGACGCGATAATTGCGGATGCTTCAAGCATCCTTTCCCGCGCAGAAAGGCCGGGAAACGCCCGCTGGGCGGGCGTCGGACGGAAGGCGAGCCGAAGCTGGAAGGTCAGGGCAGGGAAAACGATAGGCCGCGCTGCGCGGATTCGGCGGCCGGTGATGGTGATGGCGTACCGCGCGGTTCGGTATCCTCGGTCAATCCGCCGGCGCCGCGCGACGGAACGGCGGAGCGACGCCGCGGGACCTTGCATTCGTCAGCGTTCATCGATCGCTGCGACGCACCGAATGTGCAGCGCCGCCGCTCGTCCGCCCATCCGGCTCATGGCGACGCGCACGGATCGGACCGTTCATCCGTCGCCGCCGCACCGGCATCGGTGCCGGTCCCGACCCCGACGTCCGCCCGTTCATGCCGCACCGTCTCCGACGCAACCGCCTGCAGCTTCACCGCCAGGTCCGGCGCGATGCCGAGCTGCGCGGCTGCTTGCTCCCGCGCGCCCAGGGTGCGCACGTCGACGCCGGCGATCTGCTGGAACAGCACGAGGGCGCTGAGGTAAGCGCCCGTCACGCCCGGATGCTGATAGTCGAGCCGCGAGATCGGCGGGTCGTTGTGCGCGCGCATGCCGTACCACAGCAGCGGGGCGCCCGACGGCGCATACGGATCGGGATCGGCGATGCCCGCCATCCACGCGCGCTGCCATGCGCGGCCGACCGGCGCGACGGCCACGATCGACGGATCGGTGCGGCGGGCGCGTTCGAATGCATCGCGATACGCGGCGACGAGTTCGGCGAGACGCTCGACATAGCGCGCGTGAAAGCCGGCGCTGCCCGGCTCGCCCGCCAGCGCCTTCGCGAGATCGGCGCCCGGCCAGGTTTCGTACAGATAGACGCGCGCTTGCGGTGCAGCAGCGCGAATGCCGCGCGCGATCTTCGCGACGCTCGCGCAGAAGGCGGCCGGATCGCTGGCACGGCTATGGGTGAGCGAAAACGGCAGCGGCTTCGCGCTCAACTCCTGCAGCACGACCGCGTCCCAGACAGGCCGGTCGATCACGTCCGATGCAACGCGGTCGTGTTTGGCGAGACTCGTCGCCGACATCGCTTCGAGATGGACGTCATAGTCGAGCCCGGCTTCGACGGCAAACCGCGCGAAGATGCCCGGAATCCCGCCCCACGGGCCCGGCTCGCGTTCCGCGCGGGCGCCGGTCTGCCCGAAGTTCTCGTCGATCACCCGCGCCGCGGCCGCGCCTGCGGCCTGACGGCCGGCATGCATCGCGCCGTACGAACGCACGGGCGTGTAACGGCCGTGCGTGAGACTGTCGCCGACGAACAGGATGCGTTGCGGCGAGCGGATTGCGGGCGCCGGCAACCCGGGCGGCGACACCGCCGACGAGCCGGCCATCGCCGGCCCGGCGACCAGCCACGCGACGACGCACGCCGACGCGCAACGCATGACGACGCAACGCAACGCGGGCACGGCAGGCAAGTCGGTCATCTCGAAGTTCCGCAAGGACGCGTGGCCGAAGTATTTCACGAAGCGGCGCGACCGCGCTGCCCCCGCGTTGCGCAACGCGTACGGTAGACTGCTCGCTGGCTTTTCCCGCCCACGACACGACCCCACGCGCCCCCGCACACGACATGGACCGAATCGATGCGATGAAGGTGTTCGTCGCCACGCTCGACGAGGGCAGCCTCGCGGGCGCGAGCCGCCGCCTGGGCCGCTCGCCGGCGGCCGTCAGCCGCGCGCTCGCGTTTCTCGAGGAACACACGGGCACCGCGCTGCTGTACCGGACCACCCGGACGATCCGTTTGAGCGAAGCCGGTGAACGTTATGCGGCAGCGTGCCGCCGCATCCTCGCGGATCTCGAGGAAGCCGACATGCTGATCGCCGACGAACGCTCGGCGCCGCGCGGCCTGCTGACGATCACCGCACCGGTCGCCGCGGGCGAAGACGTGCTGCGTGCGCTCATCGACGAATTCATCGACCGCCATCCGGCCGTGTCGATTCGCCTGCAACTGCTCGACCGTCCCGTCAGCCTGATCGACGAGGGCATCGACGTCGCGCTGCGCATCGCGCACCTGAGCGATTCGACGCTCGTCGCGATGCCGGTCGGCGCGGTGCGGCGTGTCGTCGTCGCGTCGCCGGACTACCTTGCGAACCATCCGCCGATTACCGCGCCGGCCGATCTCGCCCGGCACCGGATCATCTCGATGACGCACTTCGGGCTCGATTCGTGGAGCTTTCCGCCGTCCGCGCCGTCGGCGCTGCCACAGGTGGTCCAGTTCGCACCGCGCTTCATCGTCAACACGATCCGCGGTGCGCTCGCGTCGGCGCTCGCCGGCCACGGCGTCACGCGGCTGTTCTCGTATCACGTCGCGGAGCCGGTGCGGGACGGCGCGCTGCGCATCGTGCTGCGCGACAGCGAGCACGCGCCGCTGCCGATTCATCTGGTCACGCCTTACGGACGCCTGTCGGTGCCGAAGGTGCGGACGTTCGTCGATTTCGCCGCGCCGCGATTGCGCGAGCATTTCGCGCAGCTGGCGGCCATCACCGACGGAGATTGAATCGCGTTGCGGAAGAATGGCTTCCGTGCTGCATGGATTCTCCCGATACCCGGTTCAATCTAGACTTCCTTCAACCGGCGGATGCGCGTGCATCCGCCCAGCGAATGGGAGGTCTCCATGCAACAAGCGCTTCTCGACCGGCCGCACGCCCCCGCGTTCAACGTGTGGCGCGGCACGGTATCCGGCGCCAGCGCGAGCCTGATCGGGATCGGCCTGGCGCGCTTTGCGTACACGCCGCTCTTGCCGGCGATCATCGGTGCGCACTGGTTTCCCGCGTCCACCGCCGCGTATCTCGGGGCGGCCAACCTCGGCGGCTATCTGGCCGGCGCGCTGGTCGCCGGCACGCTCGCGCGCCGCGCCGGCTCGACCGCCGTGCTGCGCGCGATGATGCTGCTCGCGACACTCGCATTCGTCGCGTGCGCGGCACCAGTGTCGTTCGTGTGGTTCTTCGTGTGGCGTTTCGCGTCCGGCCTGTCGGGCGGGGCGCTGATGGTGCTCGCGGCGCCGGCGATCCTCACGCACGTGCCGCCGTCCCGGCGCGGTTTCGCGAGCGGCGGCATCTTCACCGGGATCGGGCTCGGCATCGCGGCATCGGGCACGATCGTGCCGATCCTGCTGCGGCAAGGGCTCACCGTCACGTGGCTCGGGCTCGCGATCGTGTCGCTACTGCTGACCGCCGTCGCGTGGCGCGGCTGGCCGGCCGACGACGCACGGCCCGCAGCCGCCGCGGCGCATGCCGCGCACGCGCGCAACCTGCCGGCCGGCAGCCTGCGCGCGCTGTACGTCGAATACGGGCTCAACGCGGTCGGGCTCGTCCCGCACATGATCTTCCTCGTCGACTACGTCGCGCGCGGACTCGGCAAGGGCGTCGACGCGGGCGCGCAGTACTGGGTGCTGTACGGCCTCGGCGCGATCGTCGGGCCGCTCGCGTGCGGGCATCTGGCCGACCGTGCGGGCTTCGGCCGCGCACTGCGGATCGCATTCGCGATCGAAGCCGTCGCGGTCGCGCTGCCGCTGCTCGGCCTGGGCCCGGCCGCGCTGATCGTGTCGAGCCTGCTCGTCGGCGCGTTCACGCCCGGCATCGTGCCGCTCGCGCTGGGCCGCGTAAACGAGCTGCTCGCGCATCATCCGTCGGTCGCGAAGCGCGCATGGCGCAGCGCGACGACCAGCTTCGCGATCATGCAGGCGGTCGCCGCCTACGGTCTGTCGTACCTGTTCGCATCGAGCGGCGGCCGTTACGAAGCGCTGTTCGGCGTCGGCACCGCCGCGCTGTTGCTGGCGCTCGCGGTCGACGTGATCTCCTCGGCGAGGGCGCGATGAGCACGACCGCCCACGCACCGGCCGCCGCACACGCCGGCCGCTCGAGCGCCGGCTACGCCGAACGCAATGCGCGCTACTGGCGCCGCAATCTCGCCGTGTGCGTGTTCGGGTCGTTCACGACGCTCGTGAGTCTCAGCATGCTGCTGCCGTTCCTGCCGCTGTATGTGCGGCAGCTCGGCGTCGACGCGCAGTCGGCCGTGATCCAGTGGTCGGGCGTCGCGTTCGGCGCGACGTTCCTCGGCACGGCCGTCACCGCACCGCTGTGGGGCCGCCTCGCGGATCGCTTCGGCCGCAAGCCGATGCTCGTGCGCGCGGCACTCGGGATGGCCGTCGTGATGTCGCTGATCGGCGTCGCGCACAACGTGGTGGAACTCGTTGCACTGCGGCTGATCGCCGGGCTCGTCGGCGGCTATGCGTCCGCGTCGACCGTGATGGTCGGCACCCAGGCGCCGCGCGAACGCGCGGGCTGGGCGCTCGGCATCCTGTCGACCGGCGCGCTCGCGGGCAATCTCGTCGGGCCGCTCGTCGGCGGCCTGCTGCCGGGCTGGCTCGGCATTCGCGGCACGTTTTTCGCGGGTGGCGCGATGATCGCCGTCGCCGCGCTGCTGACGATCGTCGTCGTGAAGGAGGACTTCGATCCGGCCACCGACGCGCACGCGCGGCACGCCCGCGCAACGTCGGCGAACCCGGCCCGGCGCACCGATCGCGTGGCGGTCGCCGCGCTGCTCGTGACGGCGATGATGGTGCTGCTCGCGAACATGTCGATCGAGCCGATCATCACGGTCTATATCGGCGGGCTCGGCGTGGACGGCAATCATCTGGCGCGCATCGCCGGCGTCGTGATGGCCGGCTCCGCACTCGGCAGCATGCTGACAGCCGCGCGGCTCGGCGCGCTTGCCGACCGGATCGGCAGCTGGAACGTGATCGTCGGCTGCCTGCTGCTGACCGCGCTCGCGATGCTGCCGCAGGCGTTCGTCACGCACTGGTGGCAGCTCGCCGCGCTGCGCGTGCTGATGGGGATGACGCTCGCCGGGTTGCTGCCGTCGATCGGCAAGCTGGTCCGGCAGTCGGTCGACGAGCGCGCGACGGGCCAGATGCTCGGCTACCTGCAGTCCGCGCAGTTCGGCGGGCAGGTGATCGGCCCGGTGATCGGCGGACAAATCGGCGTCGCGCTCGGCCTGCATTCGGTGTTCTTCGTGACGGCCGCGCTGCTGGCGGCCTGCGCGGCGCTCGCATATCGGGTGCGCAGCCGGTAGAAGCGCTGCGCGCTGGCCCGCCGGCGGCGCTCTGGCGTAGCATGGGCGCAGTTGCGGGGACGCCGGTTCGCACGCCGTGCGGAGACGACGCCGCAACCACGCGTCGCGACGGCCGCGTCGTCGTTTGGTCAGCCGCCGAACCCGGCACCGCTTTCGCATTCGCATGACAGGGTCCACGCGACGCACCGCGCATCCGCGACGTCGCCGGACCCACCCAAGCCGCTTCGGCCGGCAGCCGGCCCGAGCCTTCCGATCCCGGACGTTCCAGGAGGCAACGACATGAATCGACCGACCGACAACCGGACGCTGCTGCGCACGCTCGGCGTCCGCACTCCGATCATCCAGGCGCCGATGGCCGGCGTCAGCACGCCCGCGCTGGCGGCTGCCGTGTCGAACGCGGGCGGGCTCGGCTCGCTCGGCGTCGGCGCGACGAACGCCGACGGCGCGCGCAAGATGATCCGCGACACGCGCGCGCTCACCGACCGGCCGTTCAACATCAACCTGTTCTGCCACCAGCCGGCGCGGGCCGATGCCGCGGTCGAACGCGCGTGGCTCGAGTGGCTCGCGCCGGTGTTCCGCGAATACGGCGCGACGCCGCCGCCGGGGCTGTCGGAGATCTACACGAGCTTCGTCGCGGACGATGCGATGCTCGCGATGTTGCTCGAGGAAAAACCGGCGGTCGTGAGCTTTCATTTCGGGTTGCCGTCCGACGAGGCGATCGCGATGCTCAAGCGCGCCGGCATCACGCTGTTCGCGTCCGCGACGCATCCCGACGAAGCCCGCCAGATCGCCGCGGCCGGCATCGATGCGATCGTCGCGCAGGGCATCGAGGCCGGCGGGCATCGCGGCGTATTCGACTCGACGGCGCACGACGACCGGCTCGGCACGTTCGCGCTGACGCGACTGCTCGTGCGCGAATGCGCGCTGCCGGTGATCGCCGCCGGCGGCATCATGGACGGCGACGGCATCGCCGCGGCGCTCGCGCTCGGTGCGCAGGCCGCGCAACTCGGCACGGCGTTCGTCGCGTGTCCGGAAACGTCGATCGACGACGGTTATCGCCGCGCGATCCTCGGCGACGCGGCGCACCGCACGACCTTCACGACCGCGATCTCCGGCCGTGTCGCGCGCGGCATCGCGAACCGGCTGACGGCGCTCGGCGACGATCCGCACGCACCGGCGACGCCCGCCTATCCGATCGCGTACGACGCCGGCAAGGCGCTGCATGCGGCCGCGAAGGCGAAGGGCGAGTTCGGCTACGGCGCGCAGTGGGCAGGGCAGGCGGCGCCGCTCGTGCGGTCGCTGCCGACGGCGGAACTGTTCGCGACGCTCGAGCGCGAGACGCGGGCGGCCATCGCGCGGCTGCAGCACGCGCTGGACTGAGTGCCGGATCACGCGGCGCGCGGCGGACGCGCCGGAAGGCGCTGAAATCCGCACCGTTCGCGACAGAATTGCAATGCTCTGTGTCTGCGCACCGCGCGGATACAGAGCGATACAACGCGTCCGCCCGGGTTCGTTATAAAGCAGACATCACCTCTCGAGGAGCACGACATGTCTGCTACATGGTTCAACGGATCCTGCCATTGCGGCGCCGTGAAATTCCAGGTCCGGACCGCGCTTGCGCCGGCCGTTCGCTGCAACTGCAGCCTTTGCCGCCGTCGCGGCGCGTTGATGAGCCCGATGTTCCCCGCCGCCGACCTGAAGATCGTCGCAGGCGAGGACGCGCTGACGACCTACCGTTTCAACACGCGCACGGCCCGTCACTTTTTCTGCAGCCGGTGCGGCGTCTACCCGTTTCATCAGACGCGCAAGGATCCCGCGTGCTGGCGCGTCAATCTCGGCTGCCTCGAAGGCGTCGAACCGTATGCGCTCGACGCGACCGTCGCCGACGGCGCGAGCCTGTCCGTCGTGGAGGATGCATGAAACGCTGGCTGACGATCCTGCTGTTCGCCGCGGGCGGCCTCGCGACCGAAATCGCGCATCCGGTGCAGTGTTCGCTGCTGTCGATCAGCCGGCAACGGCACGGCGAGCACCGGGGCCGGAACGACGGCGATCGAGCCTGAGCGTGAGCGGGCATCGCTCGCGTCGCGTGCTGTCGATCGGAAACGATAATCATGCTTCCGATAAGATCGCACGCGATATATAATGCATTCATCTGCGACACGCTCCCGTGTCGATGGAGGATGCTCATGAAACCGACCGAAACCCAATCGCCCGCCACGCCGAAGCTTTCCGAGTTCCTGTGCTTTGCGATCTACTCGACGAACCTCGCGTTCGGCAAGGCCTACAAGCCGATCCTCGAGGAGCTCGGCCTCACGTACACGCAATACATCACGATCATTGCGCTGTGGGAGGAGGGCGACCAGACGGTCGGGCAGCTCGGCGAAAAGCTGTTCCTCGAATCGAACACGCTGACGCCGATCCTGAAGAAGCTCGAGGCGATGGGCTATCTGGAACGGCACCGCGATCCGTCGGACGAGCGTCAGGTGGTCGTGAGCCTGACGAAAAGCGGTCGCCGCGTGCGCGAGAAGGGGCTCGACATGAATCTCGTCGAAGCCACCGGGCTCAAGCCCGACGAATTCGCGAAGATGCAGAAGGCGATCGTCACGCTGCGCGGCAACCTGATCGATTCGATCGACGAGTAAACCACGAATAGCCTGGCCGCCGGCTCGATGTCGAGCCGGCGATGCGATTGCAGCCGGCTTCCTCCACGATGTCCATGCTTTTCCGGCCGTCCGGACCGACTTTTGCAATGCTGCGCCCGGTTGCTTACGGCTGACGCTCGGGCTGGCCCGTCCCGGTTTCCTCACGCCCCAACACCAGCAATTGCATGTCGCGACGGATCGTGAAACCGAGTGCCAGATAGCGCTCGATTGCGACGCGATTCGACGACAGCACATGCAGAAACGGCGTTTCCGCCCGCGCGCGAATCCGCGCGATCAATGCGCGGATCAGTCCGGCCGCGAGGCCCTGGCCGCGAAAGGCGGGATCCACGCACACGGCGCTGATCTCCGTATGGCCGCCGGCAGTCAGTCGCTGACCGGCCATCGCCACGAGCCGTCCTTCGCTCCGTACACCGAGATAGCCGCCGAATTCGATCGTGCGCGGGCCGAACGGACCCGGCTCCGTCGCCGCGATCAGCTCGAGCATGGCCGGTACGTCGCCTTCGGTCAGCCGGACATGCTCCAGCGGCTGCGCATCGTCAGGCGTTCCCTGCCAGATCATCTGATGCAGCACCGCGCGCCGGACCACGGAACATCCGCCCGGCGTCGGGATCTCGTCAGGCGTGACCAGTGCCGCGGGCCCGTGCGTGTCGATCAATGCGCGCAACGCGTCGAAAGCGGCCGGGCTGCGCTCGGCGAGGCCGGCAAAGGGCGCGAGTTCGGGAGGAAAGCGCCGCGCGCGCTCGTCGCCGAGCGCAAAACGCTGCTGCTCGCCGGCGAGCGCATGCCACACGGCGTTGTCGAGCGGATGCGCTCCGCTTCCTTCGTTCCCCGTCGTTGCTTGCCGCATTGCCTGCTCCCTGATTGAAGGTCGTTCGTCGCACAGCATAGACGCGATCGTCCATTCAGGTCTCAGACGAACAAAAAGCGCATGCGATTATATCGCATGCGCTTTATTTGATGGATGACGTCGTCGATTTCGGCGCGGTGCTCAATGACCGAAGTAGATCGAGCGCTCGGCCGTGCGAACGACGTTCCGGCTGCCGGCTTGCGTCGCGCCGTCGGCGTCGCTGCCGTAACCGGATGCGTCGGTATCGGCCGCTGTCGCAGCGTTGTCGCGCACCCGCTTCAGCGCGGTCTGCAGATTCTCCGGATAGTTCGGATCGTTCGGGCGATTCGGCAGGTAGCCGGCCTTCTGGAGCGCGGCCAGTTCCGCCCGCACCTGCGCGCGCGTGACGGTGCTTTCGGTCGCGAATGCCGGTTCGGCAACGGCAGCGGACACGGCGACGAGCAGGCCAGCAATCAGTTGGGTCTTCATCATTTACCTCGACAGAAAAGAGTGATCGGAGTGTGGGCGTCGCACGCCGGCAACCGGCGCCGATCGCGATTTCATTCAATGGCCGAAGTAGATCGAGCGCTCGGCGACCCGCATGGCAGGACGGCTGCCCGACTGCGTGCCGGCTGCCGCGTCGCTGCCGTAACCGGACGTCGCCGTATCGGCTGCGGCCGTGTCGTTCGCATGGATACGCGTCAGCGCGGCCTGCAGGTCGTCCGGATAGTGCGGATCGTTCGCGCGGCCCGGCACATAGCCGGCTTGCTGCAGCTGGGCGAGCTCGGCACGTACTTGCGCACGCGTCACGACAGCTTCATTGGCAAAGGCGGGGGCGGCAACGGCGGCGGATGCGGCAACGAGAAGGGCGGCGATCACTGGGGTTTTCATCATTTACCTCGACAGATTCAATGGAAAGAAACGGGGCGTTCAGGCGTGTGCAGCATGTCGGCGCGATTCGTCCGGAATCGCGGATCGCGCTCAACGACCGAAATAGATCGAACGCTCGGCCATCTGCACGACCGCGCGTCGGCCCGACTGCGTCGACGCGACGGCGTCGCCGCCGTAGCCCGCGTTCGACGGTGCGTTGGCCACCGCGTCGTCCGCGTGGATCTGCGTCAGCGCGGCCTGCAGGTTGTCCGGGTAGGTCGCGTCGCTGGCGCGGTTCAGCGGGTAGCCGGTCCGTTCGAGCTGCGCGAGTTCGGCGCGCACTTGCGCACGCGTCACGACGGCGTCACTGGCGAAGGCCGGCGCGGCAACGGCAGCGGACACGGCGACGAGCAGGGCGGCGATCAGTTGGGTCTTCATCATTTACCTCGACAAGAAAATGGCAGGAGATTCGGGAGGGCGGCGCCTGGCCGCCCGATTCAACGTTCAGACGATGCGGATTTCGACGTCGATGTTGCCGCGCGTCGCTTTCGAGTACGGGCAGGTCTGATGCGCGGTGTCGACGATGTGCTGCACGACGTCACGATCGAGCCCCGGCGCGCTCACGTTCAGGCGGGCCTGCAGGAAGTACGCGTTGCCGCCCATGCCCAGGTCCACTTCCGCATCGACCGCGAGATCGGCCGGCAGCGTCACCTTCGCCGCACGTGCCGCGAGTTGCATCGCGCCGATGAAGCAGGCCGACCAGCCGGCCGCGAACAGTTGTTCCGGATTCGTGCCGGTTCCGGCGGTGCCCGGCGACGACAACTGGATGTCGAGGCGACCGTCGGAACTGCGCGCCGCGCCGTCGCGGCCGCCGGAAGTCGTATGCGTCTTGCCCGTGTACAGCACTTTTTCGATCTTGCTCATCGTTCACTCCGTCAGGTTGGAAGGTTCTATCTAATGCGATTCGATCGCATGCGATGCAGTTTGGTCGAGACGCCGAACCTCGTCAAGCGGATTCGATTAAATCGCATGCGATATTTTGTATTTCAATGTATCTGGATCGTGTACGGCCTTGCCAGGCAAGGATGTGCGGTGTTCCATCCCTTATATCGAAAAGATCGCGTCGCGCGACATTCCGGGCGCGGACAGGGCGGCCGCCGTCGGAACGGCGGCTGCCCGCGCAACCGCAACGCGGCTACGCCGGCCGGATTTCGGCGATCACGACCAGAATCACGGCTGCGTCGGCCGGCAACTGGCGCTGGGAAAACGCCGAGCGCGCATGTCCGGCCTTGTCGCCGAGCACGGCGGCGAACAGATCGGATGCGCCGTCGATCACGGCCGGCTGGCCGAAAAAGCCGTCCGCCGACGCAACGTGCCCCTCGACACGCACGATGTGATGCAGGCGCTCGAACCCGCCGAGGTGCTTGCGGATCTGCGCGAGCACGTTCAGCGCCGCGAGTTGCGCCGCATGCCGCCCGTCGTCGACGTTCAGCCGTTCGCCGACGCGGCCTGTATAGGCAACCTTGCCGTCGACGAGCGGCAGTTGTCCGGAGATGAACAGCAGGTTGCCGGCTTCGCTGACGGCCGTGTAGCTGCCGAGCGGTTGCGGCGGTTCGGGTAACGTGAGGCCGAGTTCGGCCAGCTTCTGTTCGATCGTCATCGCTTGCTCCTTCGGGGAAGATTGAGTGGCGCCCAGGCTCGGAAGATTCACTCGCACGGGTCTCTGGCAGTCACTCTATTGAGGCGGTCGACGCCGGTAAATATCGTTCGCGCAATTGAATCGACACGCGATGTAACGAATCGCGCGCGGCGCAATGTGGCGCGAACGGTTGCCGGCGACGGTCGTCGGTACGCTGGTTTCCCGGCCGGGATTCATGCACACTCGCTGCTTCAGCGTCACGCGACGAAACGGCGCGCGCCGGCTCACCGCGAGCGCGATTCCGTGATGCCTACGTTCACGTTGCCGGCCACGCCACGCACGAAGCAGCAGGAGCGCCCCATGCAGAGAAAATTCGACGACCTGCTGCTCGGCAGCATCGAGCTGTTCTGCCTGGCCGCGGAACTCGGCAGCTTCACGCTCGCGGCGACGGCCGCGAGCGTCACGCCGGCCGCGGTCAGCCGCTCGGTCGCGCGCCTCGAGGAGCGTCTCGGCGTACGCCTGTTCGTGCGGACGACACGGCAGATCCGCCTGACCGATTCCGGCCGGCGCTATTTCGAGCAATGCCGTGATGCGCTCTCGCAGCTCGTCGACGCCGAGCGCGAAGCGACGGGCCAGCAGGCCACGCCGGCCGGCGTGCTGCGCATCAGCATGCCGACGCCGTACGGACACTATCGCGTGTTGCCGCTGTTACCCGCGTTTCGCGAGCGATATCCGGACGTGCGCGTCGACACGCATCTGAGCAACCGCAACATCGACTTCGCCGAGGAGGGTTTCGATCTTGCGATCCGCGGCCGCGCGCCGGCGGATTCGAGCCTGGTCGCGCGCAAGCTGGAGGATGCGGAACTCGTTGTCGTCGCGACGCCCGGCTACCTGAAACGCGCCGGCGTGCCGCGCGCCGTCGACGATCTGCACACGCACGAATGCATCCAGTTCGAGCTCCCGAGCAGCGGCCGGCCGATTCCGTGGTTGTTCAACGACGGCTCGGCGGAAATCGACGTCGCGACGACCGGCGGCTACGGCACGTCGGGCGACGTCCTCGCCGGCGTCACGCTCGCGCGCAGCGGCGCGGGCCTGTTCCAGACCTATCGCTTCATCGTCGACCGGGATTTGCGCGAGGGCACGCTCACGGAGGTGCTGTCCGGCCAGGGCGGCCGGTCGCGGCCGTTCATGCTGCTGTATCCCCACGCGCGCTATCTGTCTTCGCGCGTGCGCGTGTTCGTCGACTTTCTCGTCGAACATCTGCAACAGGCGCCCGGCAAGCGGGCGCGCTAGGCGCGTCCGGGGAGAATGCCGGCAACGGGGCAGAGCGGGGCGCGAATGGCGCGCCTGCGCCGTTGCAGGACCGCCGCGCTCCGCGCCCCGCTCGCCATTCGCGCCATTCGCGTCAGCGCAGTCTCCCATCGTCGCTGCTCAATGCCCGGCGCTCTGGCCGCCATCCACGTGCAGGATCTCGCCGGTAACGAACGGCGCCGAATCGAGATACAGGATCGCGCCGACGATGTCGCTCATCTCGCCCATCCGGCCGACCGGATGCAGCGAGGCGAGCGTCGCGTGCGTGTCGGGCGCATGCATCGGCGACTTGATGATGCCGGGGGACACGGCGTTCACGCGGATGCCGGCCTTCGCGTACTCGATTGCGAGCGACTTCGTCGCCGCGTTGAGTCCGCCTTTCGTCAGCGATGCGAGCACCGACGGCACGTTGCTGTTCGCGTGGTCGACGAGGCTCGTCGTGATGCTGACCACGTGTCCGCCGCTGTTGCGTTGCATCGCCGCGATCGCGCGCTGCGTGACGTGGAAGAACCCGTCCAGGTTCACGCGGGTGATGGCCGCATAGTCGTCGGCGGTGTATTGCGTGAACGGCTTCGCGATGAACACGCCGGCGTTGTTGACGAGCGTGTCGACCCGGCCGAAGCGCTCGAGTGCGGTATCGACCACGCGCCGTGCGACGGCCGCGTCGCCGATGTCGCCCGCGACAGTGACCAGATCGGGATCGTCCGACGCGCCGATCGAACGGGACGTCGCGACCACCCGATGGCCCTGGGCGCGGAATGCGTTGACCGTCTCCGCGCCGATGCCTTGCGATGCGCCGGTGACGATGATGACTTTGGATGTGCTCATGATATGCCTCGACAGGTGACTGGTTTTCGGCTTCGGTGCCGACCGGATCGATGAATCCGATGGACCAGACTTTAGGCGCGTCGCGCCGGAGTTCGTACACCCACCGTGGACCAACAGTCTTGCGTCGCGGGAACAAATGCGGGAAAGAACGGGGCGGCCGCGACGGCGATCGTTGCGGCGGAAGGGGAATCGACGCGGCTGCGAACGAAGCAGCAATCGCGGGCGACACCGCGCGTCGAATCGCCGTGAAATCCGGGATTCGTGCGAGGAAATGCTGTCAATGCCGCGCGATGGTGTGCTCGGACACGTCGGGTACTTCGATGGCTTATCGGATCTGTCCGGATAACTTTTCTTATCACAATAGCATCGATATGAATCGAAACCGGCGAGTACGAAAACGCGTCTGACCTGACCTGCATACGCTTCCTGTTCCGTCCGCGGCCCAGGCTTGCTCATCTGCTGGCGCATCGAATCGAACTGCAATCACCGCAACGGTCCGTACGTCTCCTTTTTCTCGCCTACGTCGGCCTCCGACTCAAGCCTCGGAGAACAGTCGGGCAAGGTGCGGTTCGAGATCGGGGAGAGCATCTGCGTGCCGATCTCCGAGCCGGTCTGGCGTCGAGGGCTTGGGTTCCGCGCCCAACCTGGCCGATGTCTGACCGACCCGATACCGCGGCAGATCGATGGACGACGCCTTGATCATCGCCATCGAGTTGCTGCACATCGCATTCCGCGTGCGCTTTGGACGAAAGACCGAATCCCCCCGGGCAATCGAGTCGCCCGTCAGAATGCAAACCCCGTCCTCTCGGGCAACAACTCTCCGCCAGGTCTGTTCGCCATATCGACACGCCGTCGAGCTGCTCCACGAGATGAGAACGGTGTCGGTTGACGGGCGCTCGAGAATCACGATGCGGACGGCCTCCAGGTTTGAGTGGCTCATGCACGCACGCTCATCCACTCCCGGAAAGGGCGGTGCGGCCGGAGGCGATCGCAGGGCGTCGAGAATCCTGTCCCAGCGATGCCGGTCGCTGATGCCGTTCGTGACATCGTCGGTACCTGGAGTGTTTTCCATAGCTTCATGATCGCCATTGGATAAGCGTCAAAGGCGACGTCGGCGTGAACCCGGCGTGTGCGATCGTGCTGACGCCGATCCGCGGCCACGCACCGTTCAACGAACGAAAAACGCGTGAAAAGCGGGAGAGGGAGGTGACCCGCGAATGCAGGTCACACTTGCAAAGTACGGGCGTCGACGTTTCGTGTCGGTAACTTCGGTCGTCACGCTTCAACTGGACGTGACGACGCACTGACGCGTGAGAAATCCAGAACGACCGTCACGCTTGTTTCGTCGATTTTGAGGCCGACCTGCGTGCGCGGTTTCGCGAACCTGCGTCATCGCATGCCGCCACTGGCGACGATATGCTCGCCCGTCAGCCACTTTGCGTCGTCGGACGCGAGGAAAACCGCAATCGACGCAACGTCGTCCGGTCTGCCCACGCGCCCGAGCGGCGTCTGGCTGACCGCGGAACTCTCGAACTCCGATCCGATCACCCCGGCGCTTTGCGCGCCTTCGGTCACGATCACGCCGGGATTGATCGTATTCACGCGAATGCCTCGCGGCCCGAGTTCACGGGCGAGCGCGCCGGTGATGGAATCCACCGCGCCTTTCGTGCCGCTGTAGACGGCAGTCGTCGCCGGTGTGAGCGTCGAGACGACCGAACTGACATTGATGATGCTGGCGCCTTCGCCCAGGTGCTGGACGGCGGCCTGTGTGGTGAGCAGCACGCCGAGCACGTTGATGTCGAACTGCCTGCGGTATTGCGCTTCCGTGAACGCCTCGATCGGGGCGAACTCGTAGACGCCCGAGTTGTTGACGAGGATGTCGAGGCGGCCGTACGTTTCGATCGCCGCATCGACGATGCCTTTTGCATCGGCAGCCTTCGACACGTCACCTCCGACGGCAACCGCTTTTCCTCCGGCCGTGGTGATGGCGGACACGACGTCATCCGCGCCCGTCTTGCTGCTTGCGTAGTTCACTACGATCGACGCGCCCTCTGCCGCGAGCGCCTTGGCGATGGCGGCACCGATACCCTTCGACGCACCGGTTACGACGGCCACTTTCCGTGCAAGCTTGCCCATGATGTTCACCTCAGTGTGAATGATTCCGTTGATGGACACCGGCATGCCGTCTCGCCCAATGCGATCGCCGGTGTTTCCTGCCTATGCGGACCTGCGTACGATCGCGATCGGGTGGCGCGGCGCGACTGGCCGGGCATCGATGCGCGGGACACGGCACCTTCAACCCGGCCATGCCGAATTGCGGATGACGGAACAGAAATTCCCCCGATGGAAATGAGGCTCCTTGTCGGCGATCACGTCGGCTTTCACGTTGCCGAACGTGGTTTCCGGCTTGTGCCTGATGCCGTCGTAGAACGCCTGAATGATCTCTTCCTTGAAGTGCGGCGGGCGGGGATGCGCATGCGTCACGGCTTCGCGCTCCTCGTGCGTGAACGCGTGGTACGACAGTCCGAGCACATCCATCTCGACCCCGGCGGTCACCAGCGCGACGACCGGGTGCATATGGCGCGGAATGCCGGGCGTGGTGTGCAGCGCAATCGCCGTCCAGACGAGATCGATGTCGGCCGCGTCGATGCCCCGGCCCGAGAGAAAGTCGCGGGCCGCATTGGCCCCGTCGACTTCGAAGCGTTCGGTGGCGCTGCTGTACGCTCCGGTGAGGCCGACGTCATGAAACATGGCACCGGCGTACAACAGTTCCGGATCGAATTTCAGGCCGCGGCGCACACCCTCCAGCGCACCGAACAAATATACGCGGCTCGAATGATGAAAGAGCAGCGGGGTGGACGTGTCGCGCACGAACTCGGTAATTTCCCGCGCAAGCTGACTGTCGGGCACCGCGACATCCTGAATGAACTCTGACATGACGGTCCTCCATCGAAATGTGAGCGGACGCCGGCGTCGTGGCGGACGCCGCACGCGAATGGCTGGCTACTTGGCTGCAGTCGTCGCCCCGATTCTTGCCAGGGCCTCGCGAACACCCGCGCCGTACTCGGGGTCGGCCTTCGTGCAATTGAGGATGTGGCGTTCCTGGATATGCGCCTGAACGGAGGCCATCTGGCGTGCGGTGTTGTCGAACAGCAATTGTTGCTGCGCCTGACTCATCAGGCGAAACAGGTTTCCCGGCTGCGCGAAGTGATCGACGTCCACGCGGTGGTCCCAATGCGCGGCGTCGCCTTCGATTCTCAGCGGCGGCTCGTGAAGATCGGGCCGCACTTCCCACTCGCCGGAACTGTTCGGATAGTAAGAAGGCGTGCCGCCGAGGTTGTCGTCGGTGCGCATGGCGCCGTCGCGGTGGTAGCTGTGGAAGGGGCACTTCGGCGCATTGACGGGAATGTGATTGAAGTTCACGCCCAGCCGATACCGTTGCGTGTCGCCGTAAGAGAACAGACGTGCCTGCAGCATCTTGTCCGGCGAAAAGCCGATGCCGGGCACGACGTTCGCGGGCGAGAAGGCCGCCTGCTCGACCTCGGCGAAATAATTGCCCGGGTTGCGGTTCAATTCGAGTACGCCGACCTCGATCAACGGGAAATCGCTTTTCGGCCAGACCTTGGTCAGGTCGAACGGATTGAACGGCAGAGACCTGGCCTCGTCGTCGTTCATCACCTGAATGAAGAGTGTCCAGCGCGGGAAGTCGCCGCGCTCGATGCTCTCGTAAAGATCGCGGCCATGCGTTTCGCGGTCCTTGCCCACGAGCTGTTCGGCTTCGCCGTCCGTCAGATTCGCGATGCCTTGCTGCGTACGGAAGTGAAACTTCACCCACGTCCGCCGATTGTCGGCATCGACCAGGCTGAACGTATGGCTGCCGAAACCATGCATGTGGCGATAGCTGCGCGGAATGCCCCTGTCGCTCATGACGATCGTGACCTGGTGAAGCGCCTCCGGCAAAAGCGTCCAGAAATCCCAGTTGCTGTTTGCGCTGCGCAGTCCCGTGCGCGGGTCGCGCTTGATCGCGTGGTTGAGATCGGGAAAACGCAGCGGATCACGGAAGAAGAACACGGGCGTGTTATTGCCCACGATGTCCCAGTTTCCTTCTTCCGTATAGAACTTCACCGCGAAGCCGCGGATATCGCGCTCGGCATCGGCGGCGCCGCGCTCGCCGGCGACCGTCGAAAAGCGCATGAATACGGGCGTTGCCTTGCCGATTTCCGAAAAGAGTTTGGCCTTGGTGTAGCGCGTGATGTCGTGCGTTACCGTGAATACGCCGTGCGCGCCCGATCCTTTGGCGTGCATGCGTCGTTCGGGAATCACCTCGCGGTCGAAGTGCGCGAGTTTCTCGATCAGCCAGATATCCTGCAGCAGCGCGGGGCCGCGCGGGCCGGCCGTTTCGATGTTCAGATTGTCGGCAACGGGCGCGCCCGTTGCGTGATCAAGACGCGTAGACGTATCGCGGTTTTTCATGCCTCGACTCCAGGAGGGTTGGGCGGACCGGCGCAGCGCCATACCGTTCCAGGCTGGCGGCCGCGCGAAACTTTACGGGCAAATCAGCGTGCTATCCCGGCGGGTGCGGTGAAAAGAAACGGCCATACCGCGACGGCCACCCGCTCGATCCGTGACGAGCCGCGCGGGCATCGACGAGTCGATGTGAGAGAAGCGTACCTGTCGGGTGCCAGAACGATCTTGTATAAAACAACGATTCGATGGACGAATCGCGGACGGCCGTCAAACACCGGGGCAGTGGTTGGACTCGGATCAGAGGCGGTGGTGCGTCGCGCGTCGACGCATATCGAGCGAGCGCGCAAGCGCCGATAACGACGTTCGCACCTGTCCGGCGCTATCGGTTCCGCTGCGCCCAGTCTTTCGGCCCGCACCCTTCGAGGCGCGAGAACACGCGCGAAAAATGACTCTGGTCGAAAAATCCGCAGTCCGATGCGATGCTGGCCAGGCTCGCATCTGTTTCCCGCAACAGCGATTTCGCGCGCTCGATGCGGCGCTTGAGCAGCCACTGATGGGGTGTGCTGCCGGTCGTCTGCTTGAAGGCTTCACCGAAATAGCTGGTGGAGAGATTGCACTCGCGCGCGAGATCGGCAATCGAAGGATTGTCGTGCAGGTGGGACGCGAAATAATCTTCGATGCGCCGCATCTGCCACGGAGCGAGTCCGGAGCGGCGCGGCCGGAGCGCCGGATCGGCTCGGCCATATCGTGTGACGACGTGTTCGCAAAACGCCAGCGCGAGGTAATCGATGAACAGCGCACTCGTCAGGTCGGGCTGCTGCAGGACCGCCTGCAGCGTATGCGAAAGACTGAACAGCACCGGGTCGCTGGCGCCGAGATGCGGCTGCACGAGTCCGCCTATGCGCCGGCGCCGCTTTTGATCGGTGAATTCCTCGATCGCGCTCTGGGCCAGATAGAGCCGCATGGTATCGAACGGCATGTCGAGACGGCGCGTGGGGCTCGAGCGCAGGTCGAGCAGAAAGCAGCTGCCGGGACTGCACGACGCGGAAGCATCGAGGTTACCGCCTGAATAACGGAGGCCGGGATCGGGGCTCAGTATCAGCGGCATCTGAAAGACAAAGGCTTCCTCCGGTTGCGGCGTGAGCGAGCGCCCCGGTTGAGGCCGGGGGTTCGTCAACCGTGTGAACGAGATAGGCTGCCCGTGGGAGAAAACGCCGGCCCGCACGGTGGGCGCATCTCGCAGTAGAAACCGTTTGGCGAGGGCGTCGTCTGCAACGGGTTGCCCGAAATCGACGTGATTCCTATCGTTCATTCATCGCGCCTTGGAGTGCGCCCGTACAGGCGTCGTGTGCCTTTACCCGACGGCGGGTTCAAATGAAAACAGGCCCAATTTAGCGCAATTCGATGACTGGCGCGCGACTGGTGTCGTGATGCGCGAGACGCTCTCCGATTGCGGGCGCGACGCGCACGTCAATGGTGCGGTGCGCTATTGCGCGAACCAGGAACGTGCGCAGGCTCCATTGCGCGCGCCAGTGCAGGGCGGTGGCGTCAGCGTGAGCTCAACGACGTCTGCGCATCGTGCGATGCCGGGTCCCAGCCGCCGCCGAGCGCCTTGAACGTCGAGATCGCTGCACGAGCGGATTCCGTCTGTGCCTGTGCATGCGCGTCGGCGGCCTGGAGCAGCGTCTCGTTGGCGTGCAATACGTCGATGAAACTCGCTGCACCGCTGCGGTACGCGGTCATCGAGGAATCCTTGGCGCGGGAAAACGACGACTCGGCATGCGACAGCGTGGCAGCCTGCGCCTCTCGATTCACCAATGACGAGAGCGAGTTTTCGACGTCCTCGGAGGCGCGGAGCACGGCCTGCCGATAGGCCGCGAGCGCTTGCGCGTCGGCGCCTTTCGCCGCGTCGACATCGGCACTGATGCGGGCGAAATCGAACAGTCGCCAGCGCAGCCCGACGAGGCCGGCCGCCTGGTTGGCGCCGCCCGAGAACAACGTACCGGCGGCGGCCGAGGTCGCGCTGCCGACGAAGGCGTTCAGCGAGACCGTCGGGTAGTACTCGCCGATCGCAGCGCCGATGCGCGCATTGGCGGCGGCGAGGTGACGTTCGGCGGCGATCAGATCGGGACGTCTTTGCAGCAGATCGGCTGGCGTGCCCATTTCCGCGAGCGCCGGCGCGACGGGGATCGGGGAAGGCGAGCCCAGCTCTGCCCGGTGCGTGCCAGGAGGTGTACCGAGCATCACGTCGAGGGCGTTCGACGCCGCATCGAGCGCCGCGAGGAGGACGGGCACGCTGGCCTGCACCTGGTCGAGCGCACCTTGCGCCTGCTGAACCTGATAGTCGGCCGCCGCGCCCTTCGAATACAGGAGTTTCACGTCTGCGAGAAGCGCCTGCTGCGTCTGCACCTGCCGGGTCGCGATATCCAGACGGGCCTGGAGCCCCCGGATCGTGACGTAGATATCGGCGGTCTGGGCTGCGACGGCAAGCCGGGTGGCGACTGCCGCCGCCTGCGTTGCCGAGTAATCGGCGAGCGCGGCTTCACGCTGACGACGCAGACCGCCAAAAATATCGATCTCCCAACCGGCCTCCAGGTTGGTTTCGTACTCGGTGCCCCAGCGCTCGTACCCCGGCGTGGCATTGAGCAATCGCCCCAACGGCGTATCGACAGACTGATAGGCTCGTGCCGCCGACGCGGAAACCGAGGCCGACGGCAGGAGCGCCGCGTTGGCCGTGCCGAGGCGCGCGCGCGCCTGAGTGATTTGCGCGACGGCCTGGGCCAGGTCCAGGTTCTGGGCCAGCGCCAGCGAAACGTAATGCGTGAGCAGCGGGTCGTTGAAGCTTTCCCACCATGCGGACAGGTCGGCAACCGGCGCCTTTGCCGCGCGCGCGGGCGGCTGGGTCATGTAGTGCTGCGCCAGCGGCGCATCCGGGCGGTGGTAGTCGGGACCCACGGCGCACGCCGAAAGGGCGGCGACGCTAGTCAGGAGAACAAGTGGACGGCGCAAGGGCATGATCATCTCGGGAGCGACAACGGGAGGGGAAATATAGTGACCAATATACAATATGGTCACACGTTGTCAACTGACGAGCGTCGGACTAAGCTTGAGGCATGAACAAACCGACTCCCTCCACCTCTTCGTCCCGTGGCCCCTCGGACCACGAAGTTCGCGCCCAGATCGTCGACGCCGCGACGGAATACTTCAGCCGTTACGGCTACGAAAAAACCACGGTCTCCGATCTCGCGAAGGAAATCGGGTTTTCAAAAGCCTATATTTACAAGTTTTTCGACTCCAAACAGGCGATCGGTCAGGTCATCTGCGCCAATCGCCTCGCCGCGATGATCGCCGCAGTCAGGGAAAACATCGACGGCGCGCACAGTGCGACGGAAAAATTCCGCTGCATGTTCAAGACCTTACTTTCAACTGGAGGCCAGCTTTTCTTCCAGGATCGCAAGCTCTACGATATTGCCGCCGTGTCGGCCGAATCGCTCTGGCCATCTGTCCAGAGTTATGAGGACCAGATCCGGCAACTCATCGCCGATATCCTGCGGCTCGGACGAGAAACCGGCGAATTCGAACGCAAGACGCCGCCGGACGAGGCGGTGAACGCGATCTTTCTGGTGATGAAGCCTTACTTCAATCCCTTGCTGCTGCAGTACAACCTCGATGGCGCGGAAGAGGCGACGGCCCAACTCGCGAGCCTGGTACTCAGAAGTCTTGCTCCATGAATCTCGCTGTGACTATTGACTGATTTAGTCACCGGTATCAGAATGAGGTCTCCTGTTCTTTGCGAGAGGGGATCTCATGTTCCGGCGCCATCGTCTTGTCTACACATTGGGCCTGGCTTCGCTTGCGCTCGCAGCATGCGGCGAGCATCCGGCTGCTGATCCGCGTACCGAGGCGCCACTGGTCCGTACAAGCGCCGTTCACGGTGCGGCGGGTGCGAGCCGGTCGTTTTCGGGTGTCGTGGGCGCCCGCGTTCAGAGCGATCTCGGTTTCCGCGTTCAGGGTAAAGTCATCGAGCGACTGGTCGACGCGGGCCAAACGGTCAAGCGCGGCCAGCCCCTGATGCGCATCGATCCGATCGATCTGGGGCTGCAGGCCCGTGCGCAGCAGAAACTCGTGGACGCTGCGCAGGCGCGCGCGACGCAGACGGCTGCCGACGAGGCGCGGTATCGGGATCTCGTCGGGGCGGGCGCGGTGTCGGCATCGACCTACGACCAGCTCAAGGCGGCGGCCGATTCCGCCAGGGCCCAGCTCGTCGCAGCGCAGGCGCAGGCCGTGCTCGCCAACAATGCTTCCGGATACGCCGTCGTCATGGCGGACGCCGACGGCGTGGTGGTCGAGACGCTGGCGGAGCCGGGCCAGGTCGTCGCGCCGGGACAAATCGTCGTGCGGCTCGCGCATGCCGGCCCCCGCGAGGCCGTCGTCCAGCTTCCCGAGACGCTGCGTCCCGCGTCCGGCTCGATTGCCGCGGCGACGCTTTACGGCGCGGACCAGAAGCCCGTTCCCGCCGTCCTGCGCCAGCTCTCCGATTCTGCCGATCGGCTGACACGGACCTACGAGGCGAGATACGTCCTCGAGGGCGCGCTCTCGAATGCACCGCTCGGCGCGACCGTGACCATCGATCTCGCCGGCGATGCCGGCCAGACACAGGCCGGCATGGTGGTGCCGGTCGGCGCCTTGTTCGATCCGGGCACGGGCACCGGCGTCTGGACCGTCGATCGATCTCAATCGCGTGTGACCTGGCACAAGGTTCGTGTCACCGCGTTGAGCGACGACAGTGCGACGGTGACTGGCGATCTTCGCGAAGGCGACCAGGTCGTCGCGCTCGGTGCCCAGTTGTTGCACGACGGAGAGCGCGTGCGTCTCGCCAACGACAAGCTGGCCGCGGCATCCGTCTCCACGCAAGGAGCAGCGCAATGAGCGGCTTCAATTTGTCGGCTCTTGCGGTGCGGGAGCGCTCGGTCACGCTGTTTCTGATCATCCTGATTTCGATCGCCGGCGTGATTGCCTTCCTGAAACTGGGGCGGGCCGAAGATCCGCCATTCACCGTCAAGTCGATGACGGTCATTACGGCATGGCCCGGCGCGACCGCGCAGGAAATGCAGGACCAGGTGGCCGAGCCGCTCGAAAAGCGCATGCAGGAGCTGCGCTGGTACGACCGGACCGAGACCTATACGCGTCCGGGGCTGGCCTTCACCACCGTGACCTTGCTCGACAGTACGCCGCCCGCGGACGTGCCCGAGGAGTTCTATCAGGCCCGCAAGAAGCTGCACGATGAAGCGGGCAACCTGCCGCCCGGGGTGATCGGCCCGCTCGTCAATGATGAGTATTCCGACGTAACGTTCGCGCTGTTCGCGCTCAAGGCGAAAGGCGAGCCGCAACGATTGCTGGTGCGCGACGCCGAGGGATTGCGCCAGCGGCTTCTTCATGTGCCGGGCGTCAAGAAGGTGAACATCATCGGCGAGCAGGCGGAACGGATCTACGTGTCGTTTTCGCACGACCGGCTCGCGACGCTCGGCGTGACGCCGCAGGAGATCTTTGCCGCGCTGAACAACCAGAACGTTCTCACGCCGGCTGGTTCGATCGATACGGCGGGCGCGCAGGTCTTCATTCGTGTCGAAGGCGCCTTCGACAAGCTGCAGACCATCCGTGACACGCCGATCGTCGTTCAGGGCCGCACACTGAAGCTCTCCGATGTGGCGACCGTCGAACGCGGTTACGAAGACCCGGCCACGTTCCAGATTCGCAACAAAGGCGAACCGGCGTTGCTCCTCGGCGTCGTGATGCGGGACGGCTGGAACGGGCTCAATCTCGGCAAGGCGCTCGACACGGAAGTCGCATCGATCAATGCCGGGCTGCCGCTGGGCGTGAGCCTCACGAAAGTGACCGACCAGGCCGTCAACATCCATTCGGCCATCGACGAATTCATGGTGAAGTTCTTTGTCGCGCTGCTCGTGGTGATGGTCGTGAGCTTCGCGAGCATGGGATGGCGTGTCGGCATCGTCGTGTCGGCGGCGGTGCCGCTGACACTCGCGGGCGTCTTCGTCGTCATGGCCGCGACGGGCAAGAGCTTCGACCGCATCACGCTCGGTTCGCTGATTCTCGCGCTCGGCCTGCTCGTCGACGACGCGATCATCGCCATCGAAATGATGGTCGTGAAAATGGAGGAGGGCTATAGCCGCGTCCAGGCATCAGCTTACGCGTGGAGCCACACGGCCGCACCGATGCTGTCGGGCACGCTGGTCACGGCTGTCGGCTTCATGCCGAATGGCTTTGCGCGCTCGACGGCCGGCGAATACACCAGCAACATGTTCTGGATCGTCGGCATCGCGCTGGTCACCTCGTGGATCGTGGCCGTCGTCTTCACACCGTACCTCGGCGTCAAGCTGTTACCCGACATCGCCGTAATCGAAGGCGGCCACGAGGCGATCTACAACACGCCGAACTACCGGCGCTTTCGCCGCTTCCTCGGGCGCGTGGTCGCGCGCAAGTGGATGGTCGCCGGGATCGTGGTGGCATCGTTCGTGGTCGCCGTGATGGGCATGGGGCTCGTGAAGAAGCAATTCTTCCCGACTTCCGATCGCCCGGAAGTGCTCGTCGAAGTGCAGATGCCCTATGGGACTTCGATCGAGCAGACCGCGTCGGCAACGGAAAAGGTCGAGGCATGGCTCGCGAAGCAGCCGGAAGCGCAGATCGTGACCTCGTACATCGGGCAGGGCGCTCCGCGCTTCTATCTGGCCATGTCTCCGGAGCTGCCGGATTCGTCCTTCTCGAAGATCGTGATCCGCACGAATGACGAGCGACAACGGGAAGCGCTCAAATTCCGTCTGCGCAAGGTCATCGCCGAAGGGTTGGTGCCCGGAGCGCAGGTTCGCGTCACGCAGCTGGTGTTCGGCCCTTACTCGCCTTACCCCGTTGCGTTCAGGGTCATGGGCCCGGACGCCCAGACGTTGCGCACCATCGCCGCACAGGTCGAACGGACCATGAACGCCAGCCCGATGATGCGAACGGTGAACGCCGACTGGGGGCCGCGTGTTCCCACCGTGCATTTCACGCTCGATCAAAATCGGCTCGGGGCGTTCGGACTGACGTCCAGCTCGGTCGCGCAGCAACTGCAATTCCTGCTGACCGGCATTCCCGTCACGCACGTGCGCGAGGACATTCGTTCCGTGGAGCTCGTCGCGCGTTCGGCGGGCGACATCCGGCTCGACCCGCAACGGATCGACGGATTCACGCTGATCGGCGCCGCAGGGCAGCGGGTGCCGCTCTCGCAGGTCGGCAAAGTCGACATCCGCATGGAGGATCCGATCCTGCGCCGGCGCGACCGAACGCCGACGATCACCGTGCGCGGCGATATCGCCGAAGGGTTGCAGCCGCCCGATGTGTCGACCGCGATGCTCGCGCAGCTTCAGCCCATCATCGCGAAGCTGCCGGGCGGCTACCGGATCGAGGAGGCCGGCTCCATCGAGGAGGCCAACAAAGCGACAACTGCGCTCGCGCCGCTGTTCCCGATCATGATCGCGCTGACGCTGCTCATCATCATTTTTCAGACCCGCTCGATTTCCGCCACGATGATGGTGTTCGCGACCAGTCCGCTGGGTTTGATCGGTGTGGTGCCGACACTCCTGCTGTTCAATCAGGCCTTCGGCATCAACGCATTGGTGGGACTCATTGCGCTCTCAGGCATCCTGATGCGCAACACGCTGATCCTGATCGGCCAGATCGAAGAGAATGCGCGCGCGGGCATGACGCCGTTCGATGCGGTGGTGGAGGCAACGCTGCAGCGCTCGCGGCCCGTGATCCTGACTGCGGTCGCCGCGATGCTTGCGTTCATTCCGCTTACCCATTCCGTGTTCTGGGGCACGCTGGCTTATACGCTTATCGGAGGAACATTCGCCGGAACGGTTCTGACGTTGGTGTTTCTGCCGGCCATGTACTCGATCTGGTTCAAGATCCGTCCCGGGGCAGGGGAAAACCACTCTGCGCTCGAACCCAGCGCCAGCGTGACGACGTAGGCAGGTGCGCTCCGGGCGATGATGGTCTCGCCCGGGGCGTCGATGTGAACCGGCAACGATGCGTCCGGACGGAAGGCAACTCCGCCCGTGACATTCCGGAGCTTCTCGCAGGCCAGCGTCGGCCCGAAATCGGCGTAGCGATCACGGATGATCGACAGTGCTCGATCGGCCAGATCAGCGTCCAGCCGCCGATTACCGGGACGCCCACGCTTGCGCGAAGCCAGTCCGGCGGCGCCAGACTCACGGTAACGATCCACCAGACGCTGGAGCTGACGCACGGTCACGCCCAGTCGTTCGGCCGCGCGTCCGGGCTTGAGTCCCATGTCCACCACGGCCTGGATTACCTTCAGACGGTCGAGTTCTCGCATGTTCAGTGTCACCAGTGCACCTGGATACATGGCCGGCTCCGTGGTCCCGCAAAGAACCGGCCAGCATACCGAGGTCAAAACACGACATTTCTAAGTAGCCAGAACACGACATTTCTAAAAAGCTACTACAACCAAAACTATCGATAATTGAGATTATGTCAAATATGAAATTTACCCGAAAACGCCCCTGAAATCCCCGCCGCACACCGCCGGCATCCTTCCTCACCAGTCACGCGCAGCCACCGTTCTTGCAGCGTGAACCCCGCCTCAGCAAAAACCTGCGGCACGCAATGCCCCCGACGGCCGCCCGCCAGACGCCGTCTCCAACCACCGCAAACCGCCCACAACAGGACGATCAGGACAACCACATCCCCTGCATCTTGTGCGAGAAATGCGCGCGCTCGGCCGTCTCCATCAGCGACAGGAATTCATCCTGCATCATGTGGATCAGCGCTTCGTGGTCGCCGGCCTCGAAATACACTTCCGGCTGCTGCGCGAGATGTTCCTCGAGGAACGTCTTCATCCCGTACGCCATGCACACCGGCGGCAACGCGCCCAGGTCGCAATCCTTGAAGAGTTCGCGCAGTTCGATTTCCCTGGCGAGCACGAGATGGCGGCCGGTCTTGACCCAGAGGTCCGACAGCCGCACCGCGTGCGACGTCGGCAGCACGGCGGCGACGTAGCCTTCGTCGTCCTCGAGCAGCACGGTTTTCGCGAGGCGATCGCCGGGGATATGCGCGGCGGCGGCCGTCTCCATGCTGGTATGGCTATACGGGTGGTACACGACTTCGTACCGCGATGACTTCTGGCGCAGGCAATCCTGCAGGGTGGCTGATACAGGCATGGCACACCTCTCTGGACGAATCGGACGAACGAAGTTCGCTCCGGGTTTGTTCAGCATAGGTCGCATTGCGGCCAATGGAAACGCCCTCGCACTACGCCCGCACCGACGCTCGCCCCGGCTTCGGCCCCCTTTTTCCGGCGCGCGCAATCCGGGCCCGGAATCCGCATGGAACATGTCTGCCTGCCCCCGCCTTTCCTGAAGACACAACGAGACGCAACGGGCGGTAACGGTTCCCGTACGAGGACCCCACCACATGTGATGGCGGATCTGCGCCAGACCGTTAGTTGCATTTTAAGGAAGAACGTCGAGACCTGAAAACCGTCGCCATCGCACGCCGGGGATCGGCCGGCCACGCACCAACGAGGCCACCGCAAACCGCGCCGACAAAGACAGAACCTCGCCCTATACTGAGCCCAACACCCGCCATCCCGCGGCGGCCGATTCCGGGAGCGACCATGCATTACCAGCTGATCTACGAACTCGTCGACGATTACCTGTCCCGGCGCGAACAGTACCGCGCCGAGCACCTCGCACTCGCGCGGGCGGCAACCGAACGCGGCGAACTCGTGCTCGCCGGCGCGTTGCAGGATCCGGCCGACCAGGCCGTGCTCGTGTTCGAAGGCGATTCGCCGGAAGCCGCCGAATCGTTCGCGCGCGCCGATCCCTACGTGCAGAACGGCCTCGTCAAGTCCTGGCGCGTGCGTCCGTGGCGCGTCGTGGTCGGCAAGCACGCCCCGCGCTGACGGTGCACGGGGCCACGGCTACAGCCACCCCGCCCGCTTGAAGCGCCACCACAACGCGAGATCGGCTACGACCATCACGCCGATGCAGCCGTAGAAGCCGTACTTGAGGTGCAGTTCGGGCATGTTCGCGAAGTTCATCCCGTAGATGCCCGCAATCATCGTCGGTATCGCGAACAGCGCGGCGAACGAGCCGAGCCGCTTGGTCACCTCGTTCTCCGCAAGCGAGATCATCCCGAGATTGACCTGGATCGCCGTCACGACCATCTCGCGCCGCCCTTCGATCGTCTTCACGATCCGCTGCAGGTGGTCGTACACGTCGCGGAAGTAATGCTCCATCCCGCTGCAGACCTGCGGAATGCGTCCGCCGGTGAGCTTCGCGAGCGGCTCGATCAGCGGCGCCGTGTGCTGGTGCAGCATCACGAGCCGGCGTTTCAGCGAATAGAGATCCTCGATGATCGCGCGCGACGACGCGGGCGTGGCCTTGGTGAAGATGCGGTCCTCGAGTTCCTCGAGCTCGTTGCCGAGCGTCTCGAGGATCGGGAAATAGCGGTCGACGACCTGGTCCATCAACGCATAGAACACGAACGCCGACCCTTCCTGCAGCAGATGCGGCTCACGCTCGCAGCGCTTGCGCACCGCGCGGAAGTCCTGTTCGGTATGGTTGCGGATCGACAGCACGTAGTTCGGGCCGACGAACACGTTCAGCTCGCCGACATTGAATTCGCCGTCGTGGTCGAGCTCGACCGTGTGCAGCACCGCGAACAGCGAATCGCCGTACTCCTCGATCTTCGGCCGCTGATGCCCCTTGCGGGCATCCTCGAGCGCGAGCTCGTGCAGCCCGAATTCCTCGCCCATCAGGTCGATCTCGTCCGGCGTCGGATCCTTCAGCGCGACCCATACGAAACACTCGGGTTTCGACACGTATTCGCTGATGGCGTCGATATCGATATCGGCCAGCTTGCGGCCGTCCTGGTATGCAGCACAGTTGATGAGCATGATGTCCGTCATGTTGCCGTTATCGCACCAGTTTACCGGGTTGCCGCGCGGGCGGCCCGGCTTGCGCGGCACGCCGATATTGGTCATGATCGGATTGCGTGCGCCGCGGCTCGCGCACGGCATCGCTTCGACAAGTGCACGGCACGGCCGTGCCGCCCAACCTTCAAGGAGACAGACCCATGTGGTATTTCTCGTGGATACTCGGCATCGGCGTGGCGCTCGGCTTCGGCATCATCAACGCGATGTGGCTTGAAGCGGAAGTGTTCTCGCGCGACGGCAAGCGCACCGCCGCACCGCGCACGGATTCGGGGAGCCGGTATTCGTGACGCACCTGGTGTTCTTCTGCGGTCATGCCGGCACCGGCAAGACCACGCTCGCGAAGCGGCTGATCGGGCCGCTGATGCGCGCGACCGGCGAAGCCTTCTGCCTGCTCGACAAGGACACGCTCTACGGCCGCTACAGCTCGGCCGCGATGGGCGCCCTCACCTCCGATCCGAACGACCGCGACAGCCCGCTCTACCTGAAGCATCTGCGCGATCCCGAATACCAGGGCCTGCTCGACACGGCCCGCGAGAACCTCGCGCTCGGCATCGGCGCGCTCGTGGTCGGCCCGCTGTCGCGCGAAGTGCGTGACCGGCGCATCCTCGACCGCACGTGGCTCGGCATCGGGCCGGACGTCGCGCTGACGGTCGTGTGGGTCCACACCTCGGAAGACGTCGCGCACCAGCGGATCGTCGCGCGCGGCAATCCGAACGACGCGTACAAGCTCGCGCACTGGGACGAATACCGGCAACGCCGCTTCGTGCCGACCGGCCACGAATGCGACGGCATCGTGATGTTCGACAACACCGCACCGTCCGACGCGGACATCGATGCGCTGCTGTACCGCATCGTGCCGCCCCCGCCGGCGGCAACGATCGTCCCGCCGCTGCCCGCCTGAGCGGCGCGCACCGCCCTGCTCCTCGTCGCTTCACCATGTCGCGTGAAGGCATCGCGACGCAACGTGTCGATTCGGCCGACGCCAATGCGATCCGTGAAGCCGTGAAGGGCTTCGACGCGCTCGTCAAAAAAAACGCCGGAAGCGCTGTTGCGCTCCCGGCGTCGCACGGCCCTCGTGCCTGGGACCGATCGTCAGGCGACTTCGTGCACGCGCTCCATCGTGCCGCCTTCGTACAGCTTGCCGAAGCGGTTCGCGAGGAACGCCTTCAGCGACACCTTTTCCTGCGGGATGAAACCGCTTTGCGGCAGCTTCTTTTCGCGGAACAGATCCAGCACCGCGCACATCGCGCCGGCCGTCGTGATCTGGATGGCGCTCATGTGCATCCCGCACACGTCCTTCGCGAAGATCTTGCGGGTGAACACGTCCTGCACGAGCTGGCCGTCCTTCACGCCCGTCACCGTGACGAACACGAGCACGACGTCCTGCTTCGTCGACGGCACCGCGCGGCGCATGATCGACTTCAGCGTGTCGCGGTCGCTCGACAGTCGCAGGTCTTCGAGCAGGAACTGCACGAGTTCGCGGTGGCCCGGATAGCGCACCGACTTGTAGTCGAGCGTCTCGACCTTGCCCGACAGCGTCTCGCACAGCGTGCCCAGGCCGCCCGACGTGTTGAACGCTTCGTATTCGGTGCCGTCGAGCGAGAAATGTTCGAGGCCTTCGAGCGGCTGCACCCACTGCTTGCGGCCGTCGCGGATCGCTTCGCACGGCTGGCAGTATTCGTTGATCAGGCCGTCGACGCTCCACGTCAGGTTGTACTTCAGCGCGTTGGTCGGATACTCGGGCAGCGCGCCGACGCGCATCTTCACGTCGCGCACTTCGCTGAAGCCGTTCACGAGCTCGTGCGCGGCGATGCCGATGAAGCCCGGTGCGAGGCCGCACTGCGGCATGAACGCGCGGTCCGAACCGTCGGCCAGTTCGCGGATCGCGTGGGTCGCGCGCACGTCTTCGGTCAGGTCGAAGTAATGGACGCCTGCCGCCTTGGCCGCCGCGGCGACGTTGACCGCCAGGTAGTACGGCAGCGCGTTGACGAGCGCATCGAAGCCCTTCACGGCTTCACGGATCGCATTGGCGTCGGCCGAATCGACACGTTGCGTCGCGATGCCCTCACGCGACAGCTTGGCGAGCGCATCGGCGTCACGGTCGAACGCGACGACTTCGTAGTCGCCCGTTTCACGCAGCATGTGAGCAATGGTGTGGCCGATCAGACCTGCGCCGACGATGGCGATTTTCATGCGCTTATCTCCTGATGATGGGTTTGGTGTTGGTGTACGGCGTCGAGCCATGAACACAGTTTAGGGACGTGCAAAATCAGTTCCAAGACGAAGAATGATGCGAAACGACCGATACTTTCGACGAAATGACTACACATTTCGTCACAACGACCAAATCATCTAAAAAACGCGTATACGGCGTGCGTCAGACGGGCCGCGATCGACGCGTGTGGACGCGTGTGGCCGGACAGGAAGGAACACGCAAGGCGGGACATGGCAGGCAAATGAATCGTTGCGCGCGCCCGCGCACGCATTCGACACAACGACGCTCGCGTGCGGACGCACGAGGCAACGCCCCGCCCGCGGCGTGCGCGGGCGGCGGGCATCAAGGCATCAAGGGGAAGGGAAAGGAGGAAAAGCCTGCGCGACGTATCGAATCGCGCCGCGGCGTCACATGCAACACCGCATGCGACGCGTCATCCGCCGATCGTGCCGCGATCGATCTTGCGCGACAGAATGATCGACGTCGTCGTACGCTCGACGCCTTCGAGCGTGCCGATCTGGTCGAGCAGGTCGTTGAGCCGTTCCGGCGAATCGGCACGCAACCACGCGACATAGTCGTATTCGCCACTCACCGCGCACAACAGCTGCACCTCGGGCATCCGGTCGAGCTTGCGCAGCACGTCCTTGCCGAACTTCGGCGTGAGAATGATGCCGACGTATGCGTAAATGCTCGCGTCGAGCACGTCCTGACCGAGCCGCACGCTGTAACCGGCGATCACGTTGGTACGCTCGAGCCGCGCGATGCGCGCGACGACCGTCGTGCGGGCAACGTCGAGCTGTCGCGCGAGATCGGCGACGCTTGCGCGCGCATCCGCTTGCAGCAGCGCGACGAGTTGCCGGTCGAGGTCGTCGAGTTGGTCGAGGCGAGGAGGACGCATGAGGCTGGGCCGGCGTGCAACGCGCCGGCGAAATGGAACGTGACGCGATGATAGCGCCGAACGCCGGTGCGCCCAAACGGGATCTCACGCGTTCGCATCGCCCCGCCTCGTTCGCGCGCGGCGCCCGACTCGCCGATCGAACACCATCGATCGCCGGCCTTCGCCAGGTCCCTTTCAATTTCGATTCGTATCGGATGTAAGCAAGTGTCGCTTTCGCTGCTGCACTGCACGCAACGTGCTACTAATAAGGTGAGACGCGAGATGCGCGCTCGCGGCACTGCCCGCCGCGCCCGCTCGCACGACACCACCCCGGAGAGCCAACCATGAAGAAGATCTCGCTCACCCTCGCTACGCTCGCCGTTGCAGCCAGCGCATTCGCGCAAACCCCGCCGCAACCGCAGACGCCCGCTCCGGCAGCGGCAACGGCGTCGTCGGCCCCGAGCGCCGAGCAGCGTGCGGCGCGCCACGAAGCGCGCATCGAGCAGCGCATCAAGTACCTGCACGACCAGTTGAAGATCACGTCGGCGCAGGAACCGCAATGGAAGACGTTCGCCGACACGATGCGCGAGAACGGCGACACGATGGGCCGCCTCTATCGCGCCCGGATGGAAAGCCATGACGTGTCCGCGGTCGACGACATGAAGCAGTACGCGGAACTCGCGCAGGCGAACGCGGACGGCGCGAAAAAGCTCGCCGACGCATTCGCGCCGCTCTACGAGCGCTTCCCGGCCGACCAGAAGGCGCTCGCCGACACGACGTTCCGCAGCTGGCTGCACCACGGCGGCGAACACCGCGGCAAGGGCAAGGCCGCGAGCAAGGAAGGCAAGGCAGCAGCCGCGCCGGCCGCCAGCGCGCCCGCGCAACCCTGACGTCCGCCCCGTCGGCGCCGCACTGCCCGTGCGGGCCGAACGGCGTCGCGCATCCCGCGGGAATCCGGCGCGTCACACGGCGCGCCGGATTCGGGATAAGCTCCCGGCTTTTCCCGCACTTCCCCCCTGCCATGCTCGAACTCAAGCACCTCGATCTGCGTACCGACCCGCAGGCCCGTCGCGTCGTGAAGGATGAAACCGTCACGGTCGCATTCGCGGATGCCGACGGCGAACTGATGAGCCTCGAAGGCCCGAACCGCTATGTCGCGGGCGACGCGCTGATCACCGGCTCGACCGGCGACCGTTGGGTCGTGTCGCGCGTGCGCTTCGACGCGAAGTACCTGCCCGCCGATCCGGCGCTCGCGCACGGCGCGCCGGGCGCCTACCGGAACCGGCCGGCCGTCGTGCTCGCCCGCCGCATGGACGAGCCGTTCACGATCGCCCGCTCGGAAAACGGCGACACGCTGCGCGGCATGGCCGGCGACTGGGTCATGCAATATGCACCCGGCGACTATGGCGTCGTGCAGGCGCAGCGCTTCGCGCAGGTTTATCGCGACGCGTAAGCGCGCGTCGCGTGACACGCGCCGCGCCGGCATCGTGCCGGCGCGCGCCGGCGTCGCCGCTCACGCAAAGTCTTCGTCGAGTTCGAGTTCCGCGGTGCGCTCGACGGCTTCACCCGCCGCGTGCCGCTCCTCGAGCGAGCCCAGCATCGCTTCCGTGTACGCATGCAGCACCGCGTGGCTGCGGGCGCGCTGCATCGGCCTGAGCGCCAGATAGCGCGCCAGCGCGGCCGGCACGAAGCGGATATCGAGCGTCATCCGCTTCGGCGTCGAACCGAAACGCATCGCGAGCCACTGCACGGACAGGAAGCGCCCGCGTTCGTCGCTGCTTTCGGCAAAACGCGTCTGCTCCGGAAAGAGATCGCAGATCACGCGCGCGAGCGCGTCGAATTCGGCGCTTGCGCATTCGATCAGATAGTCGTCCATTCCGCCTCTCCCGTCAGGCCGCCGCACGCGGCGACCGGCACGTCTTCACCAGCACGGCGACCAGGATCGCGGCCAGCACGAAATACACGGCCTCGAGCGATCCGGCCGGCAGCACGCGCACCTGGTACAGCAACGCCGGTGCGGCCGCCAGCGCATGCAGCACGATCGCGAGCGGCAATACGCCCGCGCGGCCGGCACGCACGCCGCGCCAGACCAGCACCGACAGCGCGAGCTGCACCGCGAACGCCGCGCAGCGCTCGATCAGCAACAGCAGGATCGACTGTGCCGACAGCGTCGCCAGCATCACGTGCAGCCGCACGACGGTATCGCCCGGCAGGTCCGCGAGCTGCGTCTCGAGCTGCCCGCGGCTCGCGAGCCACGCGAGATACGACCACTGGCCCCAGACGAGCACGCCGACGAACCAGGCTTCGGCGCCGGCATGGCCGATCCCGTAGCCGATGCCGCGCCCGTCGCCGGCCGACGCGCCGTAGCGGCGGTTCAGGAACCGGATCCCGAGATAACGGCCGACTTCCTCGAACACGGCGGTCGCGAGCGCGCTGTACGCGACGAATGCGAGCGGCTGCGTGAGCCAGCCGCCGGCGGGCGTCTGACTCAGCACGAGGCCATGGAATGCGCGTTCGACGATCATCGCGAACAGCGTGAAGACGGCGACGCCGACGATCGTGTCGCGGCGGTCGAGCGCAAGCGGCTTGCGCAGGGTACGGAAGAGAACGAACGGCAGTAGCGCGATGATCAGCGTGGCGGCGATCAGCACCGCCAGCGTGACGGGAGCGACAGTCATGAATTTCCTTGTTCGGGGCAGCGCACCTGACGCGCCGCGTGCCCCGCATGATACTCAGCTTGCGGTCGACGCGCGCGCAATCAGCTCGCCCGGCAGCATCGCGACGCGCACGTCGCCGACCGCGCCGTCGATGCGCTCGTGCACGAATTCGACGGCCTTGTAGCCGATCTCGTAGGTCGGCTGACGGATCGTCGTGATGCCGATCAGCTCGGCCCACTCCGGATCGTCGATCGACAGCAGCGCGGCCTTTTCCTGCCATGCGGCGCCGAAGCGGGCGCGCAGGTGGCGCGCGATCGCGAGCGCGACCGGCGCGTTCGCGGCGAACAGCGCCGCCCGCACGCCGCGCTGCGTGGCCGCATCGACGCGCGCGTCGAGGTCGGCGAGCGCCACGGCGGCCGCGGCCGGCTCGTTCAGGTCGAGCACGACCGTCGGCGGCACCGGCAGCCCGCGCGCCTCGAGCGCCGCGCGGAACGCGGCCTCGCGCAGGCGCCGCGAGCTGACGCGCTCGAACGGCTGCACGACGAAATGAATCGCATCGAAGCCGCGCGCGATCAGGTGCGCGAGCGCCGTCTCGATCGCATCGGTGTTGTCGAGCCCGATCAGGTCCGCCTCGAAGCCCTCGACCGTCCGGTCGACGAGCACGGCCGGGATGCCGCCGCCGCGCAGCGGGCGCAGCACGTCTTCCTCGGCGCCGAGCGCATTGACGATCAGCCCTTCGACCCGGTAGGTCGTGAGCAGCTGCAGGAAGCGCCGCTCCATCTCGACTTCATTCGCCGCGTGGCAGATGAGCGGCATGTAGCCGAGCGCGTGGCACGCGGCCTCGACGCCCAGCAGCACTTCGACGGTATAGGGATTGGTCAGGTCGGCCGCGAGCATGCCGAGCAGCCGGTTGCGGCCGCGCTTCAGCCCGCGCGCCATCTGGTTCGGCCGGTAGTTCAGGCGCGCGATCGCCGTCTCGATCCGCTGGCGCAGATCGGCGGACAGCACGTGCGTCTCGCCGTTCAGATAGCGCGAAACGCTGGTCTTGCCCGTGCCGGCTTCGCGTGCGACGTCGCTGATCGTCGCCGGACGCTGCGTGGAAGGTTGCGAATCGCTCAAGTCGTGCCTCGCGACGTACGATCCGCGCCGCTTCGTGTGCGGACGGACCTTTGTTGTTGGATACGAACGCCCCCCGGCGCACGCCGCCGCTCCCCTGCTTCGCGGTCGATCGAAGCCGGCGCCTTCGCGCCCGCTCCGCTCGCCTGACACGCACGGCGATCGGCCGCACCGGGCTGGCACGGATGCCCGTCGCCGGACGCCGCCGGCCGCGTGGCCGGGTCGTCGATGCGCGACGAGCGGGCGATCATAACGCAGCCTGCCCTCCCGCACCAAGACCATCGACTCTAACTGCGGCGGCGGCCCGCCGGCCGGCCGCCGCCGCTCAGACGCGCGCGAGCGCGTCCGGATTGACGAGATTCGTGCGCAGCGTGCCGGCCAGCGCGCCGACCAGGTTTTCCGCGGCGCAGCGCGCCATCGCATGGCGCGTCTCGTGCGTCGCCGAGCCGATATGCGGCAGCGCGACGACGTTGCTCATCCGCAGCAGCGGCGAGTCCGCCGCCAGCGGCTCCTTCTCGAACACGTCGAGCCCCGCGCCGCGGATCGTGCCGGCCCGCAGCGCGTCGATCAGCGCGGCCTCGTCGACCACCGGCCCGCGCGACGCGTTGATCAGGATCGCGCCACGCTTCATCTTCGCGAATTCGGCCGCGCCGATCAGGTGATGCGTTTGCGGCGACAGCGGAACCTGCAGGCACACGAAGTCCGACTGCGCGAGCAGCTCGTCGAGCGTCACGCGGCGCGCGCCGTACTGCGTCTCGGCTTCGGCGTGCGCGGCACGGTTCGTGTACAGCACCTGCATCCGGAAGCCGAGCGCCGCGCGGCGCGCGACCGCGCCGCCGATCCGCCCGAGCCCGACGATGCCGAGCGTCTTGCCCTGCACGTCGGTGCCGTACAGATCGGGGCCGATGCTGCGCTGCCAGTGGCCGGCCTTCACCCACTCCGCCAGTTCGACCACCCGCCGCGCGGACGCGAGGATCAACGAGAACACGGTATCGGCGGTCGATTCGGTCAGCACGTCGGGCGTATGCGCGAGCACGATCCCGCGCCGCGTGAGATCCGCGACGTCGAAGTTGTCGTAGCCGACCGAGATCGTCGACCAGGCCTTCAGCCGCGGCGCGCGATCGAGCATCTGCGGCGTGACCTTCAGGCTCGCGCCGATCACGCCGTCCGCGTCGCCGAGGGCGTCGGCGAGCGCGTCGGCGCCGTCGGCCTGCACGAGCTCCGCATGCTCGCGCAGGTACGCGAGCACGTCATCGGGCAGCGGCTTGTACGCGACGATACGAGGCTTCATCGTTTTCATTTTCCTTGCAGCGGCGTCGCGAGCGGGTGCGCATCGCGCGCCTGGGGTTTGACGGACAGCGTGAGGATCACCGCGGCGACGAGCGCGACGCTCATGAACGCATACGATGCGACGGGCGACCCGGTCGCCCCGTTCAGGTAGCCGACGAAATACGAGCCGACGAACGAGCCGAGCGCGCCCATGCTGTTGATCAGCGCCATCGCCCCACCGGCGACGTTCCTCGGCAGCAGTTCCGGCACGATCGCAAAGAACGGGCCGTACGGCGCGTACATCGCGGCGCCCGCGACGACCAGCAGCGCATACGAGATCCAGAAGTGCGACGAGCCGAGCGCATACGACGCGGCGAACGCGGCCGCGCCGACCAGCAGGAACGGCCACACGAAGCCGCGGCGCGAGCCGACCTTGTCGGACGCCCACGACGCGACCAGCATCGCGATCGTCGCCGCGAGGTACGGCAGCGCCGACAGCCAGCCGGTCGCGACCATCCCGAGCTCGGAGCCGTTCTTGACGATCGACGGCAGCCACAGCACGAAGCCGTACACGCCGATGCTCCAGCAGAAATACTGCGCGCACAGCTTGATCACGGCCGGCGAGCGGAACGCCTCGCCGTAGTTGCGCACGGGCTTGATCGCCGCCTGTTCGGCCGCGAGCGCGGCGTCGAGGTCGCGCTTTTCCTGCGCGGTGAGCCACGGCGAATCGGCCGGCTTGTCCTGCACGAGGAACCACCAGCATACGGCCCAGATGATGGCCGGCACGCCTTCGGCGATGAACATGTGGCGCCAGCCGAATTCGTGCACGAGATAGCCCGACACGATCGACATCCACAGCACCGTGACCGGGTTGCCGAGGATCAGGAACGTGTTCGCACGCGAGCGCTCGTTCTTCGTGAACCAGTTGCTGATGTAGATCAGCATCGCCGGCATCACCGCCGCCTCGACCACGCCGAGCACGAAGCGGATCGCCATCAGCGACGGGATGTTGGTGACCACCCCCGTGAGCGCCGCGCACGCGCCCCACAGCACGAGGCTGGCGAACACGAGCTTCTTGACGCTGCGGCGCTCCGCATAGATCGCGCCGGGAATCTGGAAGAAGAAGTAGCCGAGGAAGAACAGCGCGCCGATCAGCGACGACAGGCCCTTGCTGATCCCGAGGTCCTGGTTGATGCCGGCGGCTGCAGCGAACCCGTAGTTCGCGCGGTCGAGGTAAGCAAGGCTGTAGGTGATGAACACGATCGGCATGATCGTCCACCAGCGTCGTGCTGCGAGATTGGCTGCCATCAGAGTGTCTCCTTGGGTGATCGGAGTGGGCGGGTCAAACGCCCGGCTCCGCTCCCGTCCTTTCGGGAATCGACCGGCGTCGGCGCGATGGCGCCTGCTCCGGCCTCATGCAAAACCGTGCACGAAGCACGAATTGGGTCCGCGGATTGTGCCGTGTCCGGCCTCTCATTGCGCGGTGACGGTTTCCTCTAGGCGATCGGCGCGATTGCTGACGTTTTCGAGCCGATCGAGCGCCGCGCGGGTCGGCAAGCCTTCCGAATCGCCGATCACCTGGATCGCGAGCGCCCCGATGCGATTGCCGCGCGCGACCGCCTGCTCGACGGAGCGGCCTTCCAGCAGCGCGCTGACCACGCCGACCGCGAAGCCGTCGCCGGCGCCGACCGTGTCGACCACGTTCGCGACACGCTCGCCCGCCACCGTGCCCTCGCGGCCGTCGGCCGTGCGGAAGTACGCGCCGTCGGCGCCCAGCTTGATCACCACGCCGCGCGCGCCCTGTGCCAGGTAGAAGCCCGCGATGTCGGCCGGCGTGTCGTGCCCGGTGAGCTGCTGCCCTTCGGCCAAGCCCGGCAGCACCCAGTCGGCGAGCGATGCGAGCGCGTTCAGCGTCTTCGCCATCACGTCGGCGGACGGCCACAGCGTCGGGCGCAGGTTCGGATCGAACGAGATCGTCTTGCCGGCCGCACGCATCTCGCGCGCCAGCCGGAACGCAAGCTCGCACGACGTCGCGGAGATCGCGGGTGCGACGCCCGTCAAATGCAGGTGCCGTGCGCCGAGCACGTAGTCGGCCACGTAGTCGTCGCACGACAGGTGGCTCGCGGCCGAGCCCTTGCGGAAATATTCGACGGTCGGGTCGCTGCCGTCGTCGTTGCGCGACTTCAGCTGGAAGCCGGTCGGATAGCGCGGATCGACGGTCACGCACGACGCGTCGATGCCTTCGCGCGCGAGCGTGTCGAGCACGTAGCCGCCGAACGAATCGCGGCCCACCCGGCTCATCCAGCCGACCCGGAAGCCGAGCCGCGACAGGCCGATCGCGACGTTCAGGTCCGCGCCCGCGATCCGTTTCGTGAATTGCGCGGCGTGCGCGAGGTGGCCGGGCTCGGCGGCGACGAACATCGCCATCGCTTCGCCGTAGGTCACGACATCGAGTGCTGCCTTCATGAGTGCATTCCTCCGTATCCTTCGAGCGTCACGCGGCGGCGAGCCACGCGACGCGCCGGCCGGCATCGCCCGCCAGGTCGGCCGCATCGAACGGGAATTCGATGCCGCGCGGCGCCGCTTGCGGCAGGGCCGCGAGCACGCCCGTGACGAGCGTGTCGCCCGGCGCCGGCGCCACCGCGAAACGGCGCGCGCCCTCGCCAGCGACTGCCTTGCAATGAATGTATTCCACATGCGGCGCGAGTGCGTGCGCGCATGCGAGCGGCGCTTCGCCCGGCCACTGCCAGTTGCCGATGTCGAACGTCATGCCGAGCGCATCGGGCGCGCCCGCCTCGGCCAGCGCCGCGAACAGCCCGCTGAATTGCACGAGCGCGCCGCCCACCGGCAACTGGCCGTTCTCGACCACCACGCGGGCACGCGCGCCGCGCGACAGCGCGACGATCTCGGCTGCGTGCGCGTTGCCGGCGAAGCCGCCGAGCTGGAACTTGACGAAGCGCGCGCCGAGCTCGTCGGCTTCGACGAGCGTGTCGCGCAGCGCTTCGGCGTCGAGCGCGCCGGTTTCCGTGTACAGCGTGGCCGGCGTCGAATAGACCGACCACAGCCCGTGCGCGGCGAGCGCCGTGCCGAGCTCGGCCAGCGCGCCGGGCGTCGCGTCGTCGTCCGATGCGAACAGTTCGCGCCGCACCTCGAAGCCGGTCGCACCGGATGCCGCCGCGGTCGCGATGAATGCACGGTGGCCCTCCTGACGCACGCGGTCCATCCCGAATGCGCTCGCCACGATCACGATGTCTGCCATGTCTGCCCTTTTTTCTCCGGAATGGAACCGGTTCCATTTGCTTGAGACGGATGGTGCGCTTCGCCCCGGGCGCACGCCATAGAGGAAATCCCTAAGGATGGCCGCCGCACGAACGTGCGCGGGCGCAGGGGCATCCGGCGCTCCAGGACCGGCTTCGGGTGTCTACCCGGCGTCGTGCGCGAGGCTCATTTCCAGGAACTGGGCGGCCACGCGCGACGGCGCCGCGCCGTGCGGCACCAGGATCGAGAAATGACGCGTGAGCGGCGCGGGGGCGAGCGAGCGCGGCACGAGCGCCGCACCCTCGTGGCGCAGCGACATCGCGGACACGAAGCCGACGCCCATCCCCGCGCGCACGGCCTCCTTCACGGCCTCGACACCGGCGATCTCGAACGCGACACGCATCGGCGCGCCGCCGTGCGCGAACGCGCGTTCCACGAGTTGCCGCACGCCGGAGCCCTCCTCGCGCAGCACGAGCGGATGCACGGCGAGTGCCTCGAGCGTGACGCCGGCTGCGTACTCGGGCGCGGCGAGCGCATGCCCGGCCGGCACGACCGCGACGATCTCGTCCTCGTGCCATGCGTGCACGGCGGTGCCGGGCGGCAGCGCCTCGCCGGGCGGCCCTTCGATCATCGCAATGTCGAGCGATGCCAACGCGGCGACCACGTCGGCCGTGTTGCCGCTCATCGTGTGGATCGCCACCCGCGGCACACGCGGCTGGAACGCCGCGATCAGGTAAGGCAGCAGGTAGCTGGCCGGCGTCGTGCTCGCGCCGATCCGCAGCGTGCCGGCGTCGAGCCCGCGCACCGCGTCGCGAAACGCGCGCGCCTGCGCGAACGTGTCGCGCTGGGCCTTCGCGTACTGCGCGAGCTGCTCGCCGACCGGCGTCAGGCGGATGCCGCGGCCGTCACGCTGGTACAGCGGCTCGCCGAACTCGTCCTGCAGCAGGCGCAGCTGGCCCGATACCGCCGGCTGCGACAGATGCAGCGCCACGGCAGCGCGGCTGATGTTCAGATGTTCGGCGACGGCCGCGAACGTTATCAGTTGATCCGGGGTCATGGGGATGAATTATCGGCTTCCCGGATAGTTTACGTCACAAATCACAATTTTTCATATCGATATAACCAAACTAGGATTAGGCCATCGCAACCTGCTTGATCACGGTGCCCCATGTCCACTGCTCCGACTCCCCATCTTGCCCACGCCGCGCCGTCGCTGCGCGGCCAGTTGAACGGCGTGCTGTTCGTCGCGCTGTTCGCCGCCGCCGTCACCAGTCTGTCGCAACTGCCGGCAGTCGCCGGGCTCGGCCTGTCGCCGCTGATCGTCGGCATCGTCGCCGGTGCGCTGTACGGCAACGCGCTGCGCGACGGCATGCCCGCGAGCTGGGCGGCCGGCGTCAACTTTTCCGCGCGCAAGCTGCTGCGCATCGCGGTCGCGTTCTTTGGCCTGCGCGTGAGCCTGCAGGAAATCGCGCAGGTCGGCCTGCCGGGCCTGACGGTGTCGGTGCTGATCGTCGTCAGCACGCTCGCGATCGGCACCTGGGTCGGCATGAAGGTAATGAAGCTCGATCGCGACGCGGCGCTCCTGACCGCCGCCGGCAGTGCGATCTGCGGCGCGGCCGCCGTGCTCGCGTTCGAGTCGACGCTGCAGTCGAAGCCGCACCAGAGCGCGATGGCCGTGGGCAGCGTGGTGCTGTTCGGCACGCTGTCGATGTTCCTGTACCCGTTCGCGTATCACGCCGGCCTGCTCAACCTCGACCCGACCGGCCTCGGCCTGTTCTTCGGCGGCACGATCCACGAGGTCGCGCAGGTGGTCGGCGCGGCGAGCGACATCAGTCCGGAGGTCACGCACGTCGCGACCATCGTGAAGATGACCCGCGTGATGCTTCTGGTGCCGGTGCTGCTCACGCTCGGCTGGTGGCTCGCCCGCTCCGCGCGCTCGGCCGATGCGACCGCTGAAGGCGCGCAAGGCAAGCGCAAGGTGGCGGTGCCGTGGTTCGCGCTCGGCTTCCTCGGCTTCGTGATCGTCAATTCGCTGAACGTGCTGCCCGCCGACGTCACGCACACGCTGAACCTGCTCGACACCTTCGCGCTGACGATGGCGATGACCGCGCTCGGCATCGAGACCCGCGTGTCGCAGATCCGCGAGGCCGGCCCGCGCGCCTTGACCACCGGCCTGATCCTGTACGTGTGGCTGATCGCCGGCGGCTACGGGATCACCTGGGCGGTACAGCACTGGCTTGGCTGAGCCGCGCAGCCACGCCGCGACACGCGCCGCGCCCGACGGGAAGGTCCCGCGGGCGCGGCGCAGTGCTATGCTTCGCGTCGTTTTCCTTCGTCCTCTTCATCACCCTCTTTCAGCCGTGCTCTCGTTCCTGCTGAAGCTGCGCACTCGCGCCCAGACGCTGTTCCGCCTGTCGGACGCCCATACGATGCTGATCTGGTCGGCCGTCGTCGGCGTCGGCGGCGCCTTCGCCACCATGGCGTTCCGCGAAGGCATCGACCTGATGCAGCGCCTGATCTCGGGGCACAGCGGCAGCTTCGTGGAGATGGCGAAAAGCCTGCCTTGGTACGTGCGCTTCTGGATGCCGGCCGCGGGCGGCTTCCTCGCCGGCTGCGTGCTGTTGCTCGCGACGCGCGGCGACCGAAAATCCGGCAACATCGACTACATGGAAGCCGTCGCGCTCGGCGACGGCGTCGTGCCGGTGCGGCAGAGCCTGTGGCGCAGCGTGTCGTCGCTGCTGACGATCGGCAGCGGCGGCTCGATCGGCCGCGAAGGCCCGATGGTGCAGCTCGCGGCGCTCGCGGCGTCGCTGGTCGGCCGCTTCGTGCACTTCGACCCGCCGCGCCTGCGCCTGCTCGTCGCGTGCGGCGCCGCGGCCGGTATCACGTCCGCGTACAACGCGCCGATCGCCGGCGCGTTCTTCGTCTCCGAAATCGTGCTCGGCACGATCGCGATGGAGAGCTTCGGGCCGATGGTCGTCGCGTCCGTCGTCGCGAACATCGTGATGCGGGAATTCGCCGGCTACCGGCCACCGTACGAGATGCCGGTGTTCCCGGCCGTGACGGGCGCCGAAGTGCTGCTGTTCGTCGTGCTCGGCGCGCTGTGCGGCGTGCTCGCGCCGCAGTTCCTGCACCTGCTCGATGCGTCCAAGAACCAGTTCAAGCGGCTGCCCGTGCCGCTGCCGGTGCGGCTCGCGCTCGGCGGCCTCGTGGTCGGCGTGATCTCGGTGTGGATTCCGGACGTGTGGGGCAACGGCTACAGCGTCGTGAACCACATCCTGCATGCGCCGTGGACCTGGCAGGCGCTCGTCGCGGTGCTGGTGTTCAAGGTGATCGCGACCGCCGCGACCGCAGGCTCCGGCGCGGTCGGCGGCGTGTTTACGCCGACGCTGTTCGTTGGCGCCGTGTTCGGTTCGCTGTTCGGGCTCGCGATGCACGCGCTGTGGCCCGGCCACACGTCCGCGTACTTCGCGTATGCGATGGTCGGGATGGGCGCGTTCCTGGCCGGCGCCACGCAGGCGCCGCTGATGGCGATCCTGATGATCTTCGAGATGACGCTGAGCTACCAGGTCGTGCTGCCGCTGCTGGTGTCGTGCGTGTTCGCGTATTTCGTCGCGCGCGCGACCGGCACCACGTCGATGTACGAGATCACGCTGCACCATCACCAGGACGCACAGGAACGGCTGCGGCTGCGCACCACCCAGATGCGCGAGCTGATCCAGCCCGCGCAGACGATCGTGCCGCTCACCGCGAGCGTCGCCGACATGACGCGCGTGTTTCTCGAATATCCGGTGAAGTATCTGTACGTGACCGACGACGCCGGGCGCTTCCGCGGCGCGGTCGCGCTGAAGGACATCACGTCCGACCTGCTCGACAAGCGCGACACGACCGACAAGACGGCCGCGCACTACACGCATACGCCGTTTCCGCTGCTCACGCCCGACATGCCGCTCGCGACCGCGCTCGAACGCTTCATGGCGTTCCAGGGCGAACGGCTGCCGGTGATCGAAAGCGAAGCCGAGCCGACGCTCGCGGGCGTCGTCTACAAGACGTCGCTGCTCGACGCGTACCGGCGGATGACCGGCGAGCGGTGACGGCGCCGGTGCGCGACGCCCGATGTGGCGTCGCGGTCTTGTTGATCGCCACGCAGGCCGGCCAACCGTCTGGCCGCCCGCATCGGCGCCCGGCCGTTCAGTCCGGCGCGCGCCCCAGCACGACCCGTGCGAAGAACCCTGCGAGCACCGATTCGGCCACGTCGGCCGACACGTGCTGCGGGTCGGCCGTGTAGTACGACTGCACGCCGTCGCACAGGCACATCAATCCGAACGCGAGCGTCTCCGCCGGCAGAAGCAGCGGCGTGCCCGCGCGCTCGGCGAAGCGCTGGATGAATTCGGCCATCTGCAGCCGCTTGCCGTGCAGGAACTGGTTGAAGCGCACGCGGAACTTCGCGTCACGCGCCGCCTGCAGCTTCGCCTCGCCCCACAGCAGCGAATATTCGTCGTCGCGAAACAGCGTCCGGTAGTACGCGAGCGCCATCGACTCCATCTGCTCACGCGAGCCGCCAATCTCGAAGATCGCCTCGAAATCGGCCCGCACCGAATCGTGGTCGCGCTCGAGCAATTCGAGCAGCAGTTCCGACTTGCTGCGGAAGTTCGAGTAGAACGCGCCGCGCGTGTAGCCGGCCGCCGCGGCGATGTCCTCGACGCTCGCCGCGACAAAGCCTTTCTTCATAAAAATGCGGTGCGCGGCAGTCAGCAGACGTTCGCGCGTCTGGTCCCTGCTCTGCTCGCGAGTTAAGCGCTGAGGTTTCATGGCGCGCAGTCTAGCACCAACTTCCTTTCAGATTCATTTTTGCATTCAGATACAGCACTGTATTAGAATCCACCGCAGTTTCCGAACGACCTCGTTCGGCTGTGTTCGTGTGCGCCGGACTGGCGCCACTCGGGGCAAGCGCCCGCCGCGCTTGCCGGCCTCGTTCCGCTCTCACCTCATCTGGGGGTTTCGTGAATCGCTCCGGTTCCCGCGCCGTGCTGCTGGTCGGCACCGCGCTCGTCCTCGCCGCCTGTCATCCGAAGGAAGCCGCGCCGCCCGCGCCGCGCCCGGTCGTCGCGCTGCCCGCACGCGCCGACGGCGCCGCGGCCGCCGCCACGCTGCCCGGCGAGATCCAGCCACGTTATGCAACGCCGCTGTCGTTCCGCATCGCGGGCAAGATCGTCGAGCGCAAGGTGCGGCTCGGCGATACCGTCAAGGCCGGCCAGGTCGTCGCGCTGCTTGATCCGTCCGACGTCGAGAAGAACGCCGCGAGCGCACAGGCGCAACTCGATGCCGCGTCGCACAGCCTCGCGTTCGCGAAGCAGCAGCGCGATCGCGATCGCGCGCAGGCGCGCGAGAACTTGATCGCAACGGCGCAGCTGGAGCAGACCGAGAACAGCTACACGTCGGCGCTCGCGCAGCGCGACCAGGCGCAGCAGCAGCTCGCGCTTGCGAAGAACCAGCTCCGCTATGCGACGCTCGTCGCCGATCACGCCGGCACCATCACCGCCGAGCAGGCCGACACCGGCCAGAACGTATCGGCCGGCCAAGCCGTCTACCAGCTCGCGTGGTCGGGCGACGTCGACGTCGTCAGCGACGTGCCCGAGGCCGCGCTCGCATCGCTCGCGCCCGGTCACGCGGCGAGCGTCACGCTGCCGTCGCTGCCGGGCCGCCAGTTCGCCGCGAAGGTGCGCGAAATCGCGCCGGCCGCCGATCCGCAAAGCCGCACCTGGCGTGTGAAGCTCACGCTCGCCGCGCCCGATCCGGCCGTGCGCCTCGGGATGACCGCGAACGTCGCGTTCGACGGCGCGCCGGTTGCCGGCAACGCGCCGAGCATCACGCTGCCCGCGACCGCGCTGTTCCACGACGGCCCGCATCCGGCCCTGTGGGTCGTGCGCGCGAAGGACGACACGCTCGAGCTGCGCCGCGTCGACGTCGCGCGCTTCAACGAACGCACGGTCACCGTGTCGAGCGGGCTGCAGCCGGGCGAGCGCGTCGTGCTGCAAGGCGTGCACACGGTCAGCGCGGGCGAGAAGGTGCGGCCGGTCGCCCCGCTGCACGCGGAGGACTTCGCGTCATGAGCAGCCCCCGCGAAGAAGGCCGCTTCAACCTGTCGGCATGGGCGCTGCGCCACCAGGCGCTGGTCGTCTACCTGATCGCGCTCGCGACGCTCGCTGGCAGCCTCGCGTACACGCGGCTCGCGCAATCCGAAGACCCGCCGTTCACGTTCCGCGTGATGGTGATCCGCACGTTCTGGCCCGGCGCGAGCGCGCGTCAGGTGCAGGAACAGGTGACCGACCGGATCGGCCGCAAGCTGCAGGAAACGCCGGCCATCGACTTCCTGCGCAGCTATTCGCGGCCAGGCGAATCGCTGATCTTCTTCACGATGAAGGACTCGGCGCCCGTGCAGGACGTGCCCGAGACCTGGTACCAGATCCGCAAGAAGGTCGGCGACATCGGCCATACGCTGCCGCCCGGCGTGCAGGGCCCGTTCTTCAACGACGAGTTCGGCGACGTCTACACCAACATCTGGACGCTCGAAGGCGACGGCTTCACGCCCGCGCAGCTCCACGACTATGCGGACCAGCTGCGCACCGTGCTGCTGCGCGTGCCCGGTGTCGGCAAGGTCGACTATTTCGGCGATCCCGACCAGCGGATTTTCATCGAGGTGAACAATGCGCAGCTCACGCGCCTCGGCATCTCGCCGCAGCAACTCGGGCAGGCGCTCAACGCGCAGAACGACATCTCGTCGGCCGGCGTGCTGACGACCGCCGACGACCGCGTATTCGTGCGGCCGAGCGGCCAGTTCGACAACGTCGCCACGATCGCCGACACGCTGATCCGCATCAACGGCCGCACGTTCCGGCTCGGCGATCTCGCCACCGTGAAGCGCGGCTACGACGATCCGGCCATCACGCAGATGCGTGCGAACGGTCACGCCGTGCTCGGCATCGGCGTGACGATGCAGCCGGGCGGCGACGTGATCCGGCTCGGCAAGGCGCTCGACGCCGAATCGAAGGATCTGCAGGCGCGGTTGCCGGCCGGCCTCAAGCTGACGCTGGTGTCGAGCATGCCGCATGCGGTCGCGCATTCCGTCGACGACTTCCTCGAAGCCGTCGCCGAAGCGGTCGCGATCGTGCTGGTCGTGAGCCTCGTGTCGCTCGGCCTGCGCACCGGAATGGTCGTCGTGATCTCGATTCCGGTCGTGCTCGCCGTCACCGCCCTGTTCATGTACCTGTTCGACATCGGGCTGCACAAGGTGTCGCTCGGCACGCTCGTGCTCGCGCTCGGGCTGCTCGTCGACGACGCGATCATCGCGGTCGAGATGATGGCCGTGAAGCTCGAGCAGGGCTACAGCCGCGCGCGCGCCGCCGCGTTCGCGTACACGAGCACCGCGTTCCCGATGCTGACGGGCACGCTCGTCACCGTGTCGGGCTTCCTGCCGATCGCGCTCGCGAAATCGAGTACCGGCGAGTACACGCGCTCGATCTTCGAGGTGTCGGCGATCGCGCTGATCGCATCGTGGTTCGCGGCCGTCGTGCTGATCCCGCTGCTGGGCTTCCACCTGCTGCCCGAACGCAAGAAGCACGCGCACGAAGCGCACCTGCCGGACGATCACGAGCACGACATCTACGACACGCGCTTCTACACGCGCTTGCGCGGCTGGATCGACTGGTGCATCGAGCGGCGCTTCGTCGTGCTGCTGATCACCGGCGCCCTGTTCGTGGTCGCGCTGGCGGGCTTCTCGCTCGTGCCGCAGCAGTTCTTCCCGAGCTCCGATCGCCCCGAGCTGCTGATCGACCTGCGGCTGCCCGAAGGCGCGTCGTTCGCGGCGACGCTGCGCGAGACCGAACGTCTCGAGAAGGTGCTCGACAAGCGGCCCGAGATCGACCATTCGGTGAATTTCGTCGGCAGCGGCGCGCCGCGCTTCTACCTGCCGCTCGACCAGCAGCTGCAGTTGCCGAACTTCGCGCAGTTCGTCGTCACCGCGAAATCGGTCGAGGACCGCGAGAAGCTCGCAGCCTGGCTCGAGACCACGCTGCGCGACCGCTTCCCGGCCGTGCGCTGGCGCCTGTCGCGGCTCGAGAACGGGCCGCCCGTCGGCTACCCCGTGCAGTTCCGCGTGAGCGGCGACGACATCGCGACGGTGCGCGCGATCGCCGAGAAGGTCGCGGCGACGATGCGCGGCGACGCGCGCACGGTGAACGTGCAGTTCGACTGGGACGAGCCGGCCGAACGTTCGGTGCGCTTCGAGCTCGACCAGAAGAAGGCGCGCGAGCTGAACGTCACGTCGCAGGACGTGTCGAGCTTCCTCGCGATGACGCTGTCCGGCACGACCGTCACGCAATACCGCGAACGCGACAAGCTGATCGCGGTCGACCTGCGTGCGCCGCGCGCCGATCGCGTCGATCCCGCGCAGCTCGCGGGCCTCGCGATGCCGACGCCGAACGGCCCCGTGCCGCTCGGTTCGCTCGGCCGCTTCACGCCGACGCTCGAATACGGCGTCGTGTGGGAACGCGACCGCCAGCCGACCATCACCGTGCAGTCCGACGTCCGCGCCGGCGCACAGGGCATCGACGTCACGCATGCGATCGACGGCAAGTTGAATGCGTTGCGCGCGCAACTGCCGGTCGGCTACCAGATCAACATCGGCGGGTCGGTCGAGGAAAGCGCGAAGGCGCAGACGTCGATCAACGCGCAGATGCCGCTGATGGCGATCGCCGTGTTCACGCTGCTGATGATCCAGTTGCAGAGTTTCTCGCGCGTGCTGATGGTCGTGCTGACCGCCCCGCTCGGCCTGATCGGCGTGGTCGGCACGCTGCTGCTGTTCGGCCAGCCGTTCGGCTTCGTCGCGATGCTCGGCGTGATCGCGATGTTCGGGATCATCATGCGCAACTCGGTGATTCTCGTCGACCAGATCGAGCAGGACATCGCGGCCGGCCACGGACGCTTCGACGCGATCGTCGGCGCGACCGTGCGGCGCTTCCGCCCGATCACGCTGACGGCCGCGGCCGCCGTGCTCGCGCTGATCCCGCTGTTGCGCTCGAACTTCTTCGGGCCGATGGCGACCGCGCTGATGGGCGGCATCACGAGCGCGACCGTGCTGACGCTGTTCTACCTGCCCGCGCTGTACGCCGCGTGGTTCCGCGTGAAGCGCGACGAACGCGACCCGCGCGACGCCCCGCCGCACGACGGCGGCACGCCCGCCGCGCCGTCGGGAGCCTGACCATGGAACTGTCGATGAACCTGAAAACGAAGGCCGCGCGGGTGCTCGCGGCCGCGAGCCTCGCCGGCCCGCTCGCCGGCTGCGCGTGGTTCGCGCCGAGCGGCGAGCCGCCCGCGATGCCGTCGCCCGCGCATTACGGCGCTGCGCCGCAAGTGCCGCAAACCGTCGCCGCGCAAGGCGTCGCGCAGCAGTTCGACGTCGGCGCGCAGCCCGTGCCCGACTGGTGGACGCAGTACCGTTCGGATGCGCTGAACGCACTCGTCGACGAAGGGCTGCGCAACAGCCCGACGCTCAGCGCCGCCGCGCACTCGCTGGATGCCGCGCGCGAGCAGTTGCGCGGGCAGATCGGCAGCTCGATGCTGCCGTCGATCGACGCCGGCGGCCAGGCCACGCGCCAGCGTGCGCTCGGCGTGCCGATCCCTGCGCTCGGCGCGCCGACGTTGCTGTACGACACGTTCGTCGGGCAACTGCAGGCGAGCTATACGGTCGACCTGTTCGGCGTATCGCGCTTCGCGAACCGTGCACTCGCGAAACGCGTCGACGTCAGCGCGTTCCAGCTCGAATCGGCACGCCGGGCACTCGCCGCGAACATCGTCACCGCATCGATCACGGTGTCGGTGCTCAACGCGCAGATCGCCACGACCGAACGGCTCGTCGCGCTCGCGAACGACCAGGCGCACGACGCGCAACGCCGCTACGCGCTCGGCTCGGCGTCGCGCAGCGACGCGCTGAACGCGCAGCAAAGCGCGGACACCTTCGCCGCGAGCCTGCCCGCGCTGCGCCAGCAGCGCGACTCGGCGCGCCATGCGCTGGCCGTGCTGATCGGCCGCACGCCCGACCGGCCGCCCGCCGATCTCACGCTCGCCGACCTGCACCTGCCCGTGCAGGTGCCGGTGGTCGTGCCGTCAGACCTGCTGCAAAGCCGCCCCGACATCCAGGCCGCCGACGCGGGGCTGAAGGCAGCCGCCGCCGAAGTCGGCCTCGCGACCGCGCAGCTGTTCCCGCAGCTGTCGCTGTCGGCCGCGATGGGCAAAGGCGGTTTCAGCTGGCCGGCGATGCTGTCGGGCGCCGGTTCGATCTGGAACGTCGGTGCGTCGCTGAGCCAGCCGCTGTTCCACGGCGGCGCGTTACTCGCGCAGCGCCGTGCGGCGAAGGCGACCTACGAGGCGGCGGTCGACCAGTACAAGCAGACCGTGCTCGCTGCCTTCCAGAACGTCGCGGATTCGCTCGCCGCGCTCGAGCACGATGCTGAGGCGCTCGATGCGTCGTCGCGGGCCGCGCTGTCCGCGCGCGGCGCGTACGACGACGCGGCCGCCCGCGTGCGGCTCGGCGCGCTGCCGCCGTCGGCCGCGCGAGCAAGCGAGCTGCAGTACCGCAACGCGCGGCTCGACGAGATCCGCGCGACCGGCGCACGCTTCGCGGATACCGCGCGGCTCTATCAGGCGATGGGCACGCCGCCGGTCGACCCGGCCGGCAAAGCCGGCAAGGCTGAAAAAGCCGAAAAGGCTGAAAAGGCTGGAAAGGCCGACCCGGCCGGCGACATCGGCAACGCGGTTCGAATCGCCCCCACCGCCCAGGCGCGCGCGGTCACGCCCGACGCGCCGCCGCCACCGCAATGACCGCAGTAGCGCGCCGTTTGCGTCGGGCGCGCGGGACCAACCCCGCGCGCCGATCCGCGATCTTCCGCTTGACCCTCACGTAGCGTAACGTTCGAGACTCCAGTGTGCGCACCGAACGGAGGACACCATGCGGCTGAAAGTGGGAGAACTGGCGAAACGCAGCGGCCTGACCGTCCGCACGCTTCATCACTATCACGCGATCGGCCTCCTGACGCCTTCGGCGCGTGCCGACAACGGCTACCGGCTGTACGACCGCGACGACATCGCCCGGCTCCACCAGATCCAGGCCCTGCGTCGCTTCGGACTGTCGCTCGCCGAAATCGGCGACTACCTGAACCGGCCCGGCACCCCGCTCGTCGCACTCGTCGCGAGGCAGATCGCGTCGCTCGACCACCAGCTCGCGCAGACCGCGCAGCTGCGCGAGCGGCTCGTGCACCTGCACGCGCAGCTCGCCGCGGGCACGGAGCCGGAGCTGGCCGACTGGCTCACCACACTGGAGTTGATGACCGTGTACGACAAATACTTTTCCGAGGAAGAACTCGCGCGCCTGCCGATGTATCGCAAGAGCCAGGCCGGCGACGCGGAATGGACAGCGCTCGTCGCCGACGTGCGTGCGCTGCACGACGCGGGCGTGCCGCCGGAGGACGAGCGCGCTCGCGCGCTTGCCGGCCGCTGGATGGCGCTGCTCGTGCGCGACACGAACAACGATCCGCGGCTGCTGGCGAAGCTCAACCTGATGCACGAGCGCGAACCGTCGATGCAGTCGAAACTCGGCATCTCGACCGTGCTGCGCGACTATGTGCTGCGCGCGTCCGCGGAAACGAAGATGCGGATCTTCGAGAAGTATCTCGCGCCGGACGAGATCCGCTTCATGCGGGCGCACTTCGGTGAACGCTCGATGGAATGGCCGCAACTGATGGGCGACGTGCGCGACGCGATCGATGCGGGCGCGCAGCCCGATTCACCGGAAGGCCGCGCGCTCGCGCAACGCTGGCTCGACCTGTTCCGCAGCTACGCGGGCAACGACCCGGCCACGCACGCGAAATTCCGCAACGCGATGATGACCGAGCCGGCGCTGACGAAGGACTCATGGGTCGACGACACGCTGCTCGGCTTCATGCGCGAGGCGATGGCGCAGCTTGCGCCGGCGCGTTGAGGGTCCAACGCCCCGGCAGCCCGGGCGGTGCGTGGCCGTTGCGCGCCGCCCGGACACGTCGTCAGGCGAACCGGCTCGTCTCCGGCCGCGCGTCGAAAACGCCGCGCGATCACGTCTCACCGGCAGCGCCGAGCCGCGTGCTTCCTTACCACTTGCAGCCCGTATCGCGAACCGCATCCAGCGCGAGCATCGGGAGTGCGAGCAAGCCGGCACCCGAGTAGGCGCGTCGGCAGTCGGCGCGCCGTGCGTCCGCCACCCCGCTTGCCAGCGTCTCGTCGACCGAATGGCGACGCGCGGCCGGGAGGCCGGCCGCTGCGCCCAGCGCACCGACCGTGGCTGCCGCAGGGCTACGCCCCGTCGCACGACGCGTGCCGATCGTCGCCAGATCACGCCCCCAGTCGACCTCGGGGGTCGGCGCACGCACCGGGCTGCTTTCAGCCGAATCCGGCGCGCCGCCGGTCGTTGCCTGTGCGGGCGCGGCCGCAAGCGAACGTGTCGCCCGGCGCGGCGTCGCCGCTGCGCCGGAACGGCTTTTCGGTTCGCGCGTCCCTCGCATGGCTGCTGTCGGACCGGTGCGCCGGTCGACCTCGGTTGCGGGCGCAGGTTCGGGCGTCACGGGAATCAACCGGACGCTCAATGCAATCCGGCCCGACGACGCATCGACCCGGGCCGCAACCAGCCCGCGCGCCGCCGGCATCCGCTGCAGCGCATACCAACCGATCCCATGCAGCAACACGGCGATCACGCCTGCAACTGCCACGATGCCCGGCCGACGCCGCCGCGCCGCATCGACGACCGGCGGTTGCGGCACGTCAATCCGGCTCGCCGCCGCCGTCATCGCTGAACGCGAGCAGGTCGCCCGGCTGACAGTCGAGATACCGGCAGATCGCCTCCAGCGTCGCGAAGCGGATGCCCTTGACCTTGCCTTGCTTGAGCAGCGACAGGTTCGGTTCGGTGATCCCGACGGCCGCCGCGAGATCCTTCGAGCGGACCTTGCGGGTCGCGAGCATCACATCGAGTTTGACCACGATCGACATCGCGCGCCTCAGACGAACTGCCGGTGTTCGGCATCGAGCTCGCTCGCCTGCCGCAGGATGTGCGCGATCACCGCGATACAGGCCGCCGTGAACAGCGCGACGACGTACGGCAGGCTGAAGCCGATGCTGACGACGCGATGGCCGACCGGCTCGCGAAACGTCGCCCACACGCTCAGCAGCGGTTCGCACAGCAGGCTCAACAGCACCCACAGACCGATCGCGCGCCCCGTCTTGCCGAGATGGCCGGCCGCCTGCGCCGAGAAATAGTCACGCCGAGCGTAGGTCCGGAACAGCTCGCGCAAGTGGCGCAGGCCGCCCGCGAGCGCAACGAGCGGGACGCTCGACAGCAGGATGCCGACAGCCTTCTGCCACCACGGGAACGCACCGACATCGACGCCCAGGTTCGTGACCACCGAATCGGTGAGGCCGAATACGAGGCCGGGCCCGGTGGCCGCGCTCAACGACGGGAACGCCCAGCACGCGGCGTTGAGCACCAGCATGCCGACGATGAACCACAGCGTGACGGTAGCCATGCGCTGACTGATACGGGCAATGCGATCGGAATGCATGCGACCTCCTCGATACGGTGTGAACACGCATCGATTGTAAGCCAGATGATTATCGTAAAACGATAATTATTTTGTGCAGAACAGTCATTTTTTATCGTCAATCATGACAGCCGACTGCCAGCTCGCCCGACCGGCCGGGCAAACGGCGATCGTCGTGCAGGCCGATCGCGCGCCCGCGCTTCGTCATGTCGCGTGGGAACACGGGCCGGGCGTTCGGGTCCGCATTCGGCACAGGCGGCGCGCCGCCGTCCATCAGCTTGCCGCTTGATGCCACCGGTCGGCGGCAGCCAGGCACGACGCGCCCGCTCACCGGTCGCGCACCCCGAGCCCGAGCGCCTTCATCCGCCGGTACAGCGTGCGCTCGCTCATCCCGACGTGCTCGGCCAGTTGCTTGCGCGTACCGTCGAACGTGCCCGCAAGCCGCACGAGTTCCGCGTCCGACACACCGCGCGCGTCCGCCGCACGCGCCGGTGGCGTCACCGACGCCGCGACCAGCTCGGCCGGCAGATGCTCGACGCGAATCGTGCCGTCGTCCGCGAACAGGCACGCGCGCTCGAGCACGTTGCGCAGCTCGCGGATGTTGCCCGGCCATGCATACGCGTCGAGGCACGCGCGCGCGCGCTCGGTCAGCACGAACGGCCGGGCCGCGAACGGCCGCGCGCTCGCGTCGCCCGCGCCGGCGCGCGCGTTCGCGATGCGCCGCAGGATCGACTCGGCCAGCAGCGCGACGTCGCCACGCCGCTCGCGCAGCGCGGGCAGCGGAATCGGGAACGCGTTGATCCGGTAGTACAGGTCCTGGCGGAACCGGCCGTCGTCGATCATCTCGCGCAGCGGCTTGTGGGTCGCCGCGACGAGCCGGAAATCCGCGCGCAGCGCCTCGACGCCGCCGACGCGCCGGAACGTCCCCGACTCGATCAGCCGCAGCAGCTTCACCTGCATCGGCAGCGGCACGTCGCCGATCTCGTCGAGAAACAGCGTGCCGCCCTGCGCGGTCTCGACGAGGCCCGGCTTGCGCTGGTTCGCACCCGTAAACGCGCCCTTCTCGTAGCCGAACAGTTCGCTCTCGAACAGGGTCTCGGCGATGCCCGAACAGTCGACCACCACGAACGGCCCCATCGCACGCTCGCTCGCCTCGTGCAGCGCCCGCGCGAACAGTTCCTTGCCGGTACCCGATTCGCCGAGCAGCAGCACGGGCAGCATCGACGGCGCGACGCGCTGCAGCGCGCCGAGCGCCGCATTGAACGCGTCTGCGCCGCCGACGAGCCCTTCCGCACTCGGCTGCGCCGACGCGCTGCGCACCGTCGTCAGCCGCTCGACGTAGGCGATCACGTCGCCGCGCGCATCGAAGATCGGCCGCAACTCCACGTCGACGTGCTCGGGGCCGCGCGGCGTATGGTGTATGTGCAGCACGCGGTTCAGGCTGCGCGACTCGCGCGCCTGCTTCATCGGGCAATGCTCGCCCGCCTGGTCGCACGGCACGTCGTAATGATGCGAAACCCGGAAGCAGTGCCGGCCGACGTGCTCGACGCCCGCCACGCCGAACTGGCGCCGGTACGCATCGTTCGCGGCGAGGATGCGGTAGTCGGGATCGACGACGATCATCGGCTGCGGATCCTGTTCCAGATACGCGACGAGCGCGCGCACGTCGGGCATGACGTCGCGCGACGGCGCGGGAACGATCGGAATGGTGTCGTGCGGATTCATCGGGAGGCTCGGAGACGGATGGGCGGACGGACTGCCAGGCGGACTGCCAGGCGGACTGCCAGGCGGACTGCCAATTCTGCCACGACGCTGCCAGATATGGCAGTCGACGTCGACGGCGCCCCGTCGCCGGTGCCTGCGACCCACCGCGGCCACGCCAAAAATCCGAGCCGAATCAATTACCTGCCACATCATCCGGCAGCGCGGCGCGAATTGGCATGCTTCTTGATCATGGGATGTCCGATTGCAGACGCAGAACCCGATCGAGGACATCCCGTGAGCCATGCCCCCCAGCTGTCGGTCGAAGGCTTTTTCGACCCGGCGACCCACACCGTCAGCTATCTGCTGCTCGACACCGAAAGCCGTGCGTGCGCGCTGATCGACAGCGTGCTCGACTACGATCCGAAATCCGGCCGCACGCACACCGCCAGCGCCGACCGGCTGATCGCGCGCGTCGCCGAACTCGGCGCGACCGTCCACTGGCTGCTGGAAACGCACGTGCATGCCGACCATCTGTCGGCCGCGCCGTACCTGAAGGCGCATGTCGGCGGACAGATCGCGATCGGTGCCCACGTGCGCCGCGTGCAACACGTATTCGGCACGCTGTTCAACGCCGGCCCCGGCTTCGCGCAGGACGGCCGCCAGTTCGACCGCCTGCTCGACGACGGCGACACGCTCGCGCTCGGCGCGCTGACGATCCGCGCGCTGCACACGCCGGGCCATACGCCGGCGTGCCTGACCTACTGCGTCGACGACGCGACGCAGCGCGCGGCGTTCGTCGGCGACACGCTGTTCATGCCCGACTACGGCACCGCCCGCTGCGACTTCCCGGGCGGCGACGCGCGCACGCTGTACCGTTCGATCGCGCGCGTGCTCGCCCTGCCGCCCGACACGCGCCTGTATCTGTGCCACGACTACCAGCCGGGCGGCCGCGACGTGCAGTTCGTGACGACGGTGGCCGAGCAGCGTCGCGCGAACGTGCACGTGAAGGACGGCGTGACCGAGGACGATTTCGTCGCCATGCGCACCGCGCGCGACGCGACGCTCGACATGCCCGTGCTGATGCTGCCGTCGGTGCAGGTCAACATGCGCGCCGGCCACCTGCCCGAGCCCGAAAACAATGGCGTGCGCTACCTGAAGATCCCGCTCGACGCGATCTGAGCCGCCGCCCCGACCGGAGAACCCCCGACATGACCATCCGCCCGCTGACCGACCTGCTGTCGGTCTCGCCCCAGATCGCCGCGACCGACCTGCCCGCGCTGCACGCGGCCGGCATCCGCACGATCGTCTGCAACCGCCCCGACGGCGAAGGCGCCGACCAGCCGACCGTCGCCGAGATCCGCGCCGCCGCCGCGCCGCTCGGCATCGCCGTGCACTACCTGCCCGTCGACACCGGCAAGGTCACCGACGACCAGGCCGCGCAGTTCGGCACGCTCGTCGCGTCGCTCGCCGGCCCGGTACTCGCGTACTGCCGCAGCGGCACGCGTTCGGCGACGCTGTGGGCGCTCTCGCAGGCAGGCCGTCGCCCGGCCGGCGACATCGTCGCGATCGCCGCCACGGCCGGCTACGACCTCGGCGCGCTCGCACCGCGTCTCACGCGAGATCTCGCGCAAGACGGCCGCCAGGCCGCGCCGGCCGTCGACGCGCGGCACGACATCGTGATCGTCGGCGCGGGTGCGGCCGGCGTCGCGGTCGCGTCGAGCCTGCTGGCACGCGACGCATCGCTCGATATCGCGGTGATCGACCCGGCCGATACGCACTACTACCAGCCGGGCTGGACGATGGTCGGCGCGGGCGTGTTCCGGCCCGACACGACCGCGCGCCCGATCGTCGACCTGCTGCCGCGCGGCGTGAAATGGATCCGGGCCGCCGTCGCCGGCTTCGAGCCCGACACGCACACGGTGGTGCTCGACGGCTGCCGGCGCATCGGCTACCTCAAGCTGGTCGTGTGCCCGGGCCTCAAGCTCGACTGGCACGCGATCGACGGCCTCGCTCAAACGCTCGGCCGCAACGGCGTCACGTCGAACTATCGCTACGATCTCGCGCCGTACACGTGGGAACTGGTGCAGGCGTTCCGCGGCGGCAATGCGCTGTTCACGCAGCCGCCGATGCCGATCAAGTGCGCGGGCGCCCCGCAAAAGGCGATGTACCTGTCGTGCGATCACTGGCGGCGCGCGGGCCGCCTCGGTGCCGCGAACGTCGAGTTCCTGAACGCGGGCGGCGCGCTGTTCGGGGTCGCCGATTACGTGCCCGCGCTGATGGAGTACGTGAAACGCTACGACATCGCGCTGTCGTTCGGCCACAACCTCGTCGCGATCGACGGGCCGGCGCGGCGCGCGACGTTCAAGCGCGCGCTGCCCGACGGCGGCACGGAAACCGTCGAGCGCCCGTTCGACATGATCCACGTCGTGCCGCCGCAGAAGGCGCCCGATTTCGTGCGCGCGAGCCCGCTCGCCGACGCGGCCGGCTGGATCGACGTCGATCCGGCGACGCTGCGGCACAAGCAGTTCGCGGACATCTTCGCGCTCGGCGACGTCACCAACACGACCAATGCGAAAACCGCCGCCGCGGCCCGCAAGCAGGCGCCCGTCGTCGCGCACAACGTGCTCGCGTCGCTGGGCCGCGCGCGCGGCGACGCCGCGTACGACGGCTACGGCTCGTGCCCGCTCACCGTCGAGCGCGGCAAGATCGTGCTCGCGGAATTCCTGTACGGCGGCAAGGTCGCGCCGACCTTCCCCGCGTGGCTGATCGACGGCCGGCGCCCGTCGCGGCTCGCGTGGCTGCTCAAGGAGCGCGTGCTGCCGCCGCTCTACTGGAAGGCGATGCTCAAGGGCCGCGAATGGCTCGCGAAGCCCGCGATCGCACGTTGACCGGAATCCGATGACACCATGCTGATTTCCCTCGTACTCGGCAGTCTCGTCGGCGCCGTGCTCGGCCTCACCGGTGCGGGCGGCGGCATTCTCGCGGTGCCCGCGCTCGTCGTCGGGATGGGCTGGCCGATGCAGCAGGCCACGCCCGTCGCGCTCGTCGCGGTCGCGGGCAGCGCCGCGCTCGGCGCGCTCGAAGGGTTTCGCCGCGGGCTCGTGCGCTATCGCGCGGCGCTGCTGATGGCCGTCGCCGGCGTGCCGCTCACGACGCTCGGCGTGAAGCTCGCGCACGTGCTGCCGCAACGCGTGCTGCTGGCGCTGTTCGCGCTGACGATGCTGGTCGTCGCGGGCCGCCTGCTGCGGCAGGCGCTGCGTCATGCGCCCGGCGACGCGGACGCGTCGCCGCTGTGCGTCGGCCGCGTGAATCCCGACACGGGCCGGCTCGTCTGGTCGTGGCCGGTCGGGCTCGCGCTCGCGTCGACCGGCGCGGTGACGGGGCTGATGACGGGCTTGCTCGGTGTCGGCGGCGGTTTCGTGATCGTGCCGATGCTGCGCAAGTTCACGAACGTGTCGATGCACGGCGTGGTCGCGACGTCGCTGATGGTGATCGCGCTGGTCGGCACCGGCGGCGTGTTCGCGACGCTCGTGTCGGGCACGCGCGCGCCGCTCGACATGATGCTGTGGTTCACGGTCGCGACGGCAATCGGAATGGCGATCGGCCGCAGCGCGTCCCGGCACCTGTCCGCGCGGCACGTGCAGGCCGGCTTCGCTGCGGTGCTCGTGTGCGTGGCGCTCGGGTTGCTCGCGAAGGCGGCGTTCGGCGCATAAGCCGCACGCGGCGCGCACACCAGACAAAACGCCCGGGCCGACTCGTCATCGGCACCGGGCGTGGTTCGTTGCGTCGGCAACCTGAGCGCGAGCGCGTCAGGCGGCGAACGCGGCCATCCGCTTGCGTTCCTGGCGCAGCATCACGAAGTTCGCGATCACGACGCCCGCCGTCACCGCGACGATGAACAGCGTCGCGAGCGCATTCATCTCCGGGTTCAGGCCGAGGCGCACGCGCGAGAACACGACGAGCGGCAGCGTCGTCGAGCCGGGGCCCGACAGGAACGCCGACAGCACGAGGTCGTCGATCGACAGCGTGAACGACAGCAGCCAGCCCGCGATCAGCGCCTGCGAGATCAGCGGCAGCGTGATCGTGAAGAACACCTTCAGCGGCGTCGCGCCGAGATCGAGCGCCGCTTCCTCGAGCGACGGGTTCAACTCGCGCACGCGCGACTGCACGATGATCGCGACGTACGAGATGCACAGCATCACGTGGCCCAGCCAGATCGTGAACACGCCGCGCTCGGCGGGCCAGCCGATCCACTTCGCGAGCTCGATGAACAGCAGCAGCAGCGAGATCCCCTGGATCACCTCGGGGATCACCAGCGGCGCGTTGATCATTCCGCTGAACAGCGCAAAGCCGCGAAAGCGCCCCATCCGCGCGAGCACGAAGCCGGCCCACGTGCCGATGAACACCGACGCGAACGCGGTCAGCACGCCGATCTTCAGCGACAGCCACGCGGCCGTCAGCAGCTCGTCGTCCTCCGCGAGCGCCGAGTACCAGCGGAACGAGAAGCCCGACCACACGGTGACGAGCTTCGACTCGTTGAACGAATAGACGATCAGGCTGATGATCGGGATGTACAGGAACGCGAAGCCGGCGAACAGCGCCGCGAACTGCAGGTAACGATTCGGCTTCATCGACGGCGGCCCTCCTGCTCCTTCGCCTGGAAGTGCTGGAACATCGCCATCGGCACGAGCAGCAGCAGCACCATCGCGCAGGTCACGGCCGACGCCATCGGCCAGTCTGCGTTGTTGAAGAACTCGTTCCACATCACGCGGCCGATCATCAGCGTGTTCGCGCCGCCGAGCAGTTCCGGAATCACGTACTCACCGACCGCCGGAATGAACACCAGCAGGCAGCCCGCGATGATCCCGTTCTTCGACAGCGGCAGCGTGATCTGCACGAACGCCTTCCACGGCTTCGCACCGAGATCGTACGCGGCTTCGAGCAGGCGCAGGTCCATCTTCACGAGATGCGCGTACAGCGGCATCACGAGGAACGGCAGGTACGAATACACCATCCCGATGTACACCGCGTAGTTCGTGCGGTACAACTCGATCGGCGTATGGGTCAGGCCGATCCACATCAGGAAGTTGTTCAGGAGCCCGTTGTTCTTCAGGATCCCGATCCACGCGTACACGCGGATCAGGAACGACGTCCAGAACGGCAGCATCACACCCATCATCAGCAGGTTGCGGGTCGCCGGGTTCGAACGCGCGATGTAGTACGCCATCGGATAACCGATCAGCAGGCACAGCAGCGTCGTGATCGCCGCGACCACCACCGAATTCACGTAGGTCGCGAAATACAGGCTGTCGGTGAGCAGGAACGCGTAGTGCGACAGGTTCAGCGCGATGTGCACCACGCCGTCCGCGTACGACGCGAGTTCCGTATACGGCGGGATGCCGAGCTGCAGCTCCGCGAAGCTGATCTTCACGACCAGCACGAACGGCACCAGGAAGAACAGCACGAGCCACGTGTACGGCCCCGCGACGACCGCCGAGCCACCGGTCAGGTTGAAGCGTCGCACCGGCCATGCGAGCAGGGACTTGAGCGTGCTCATGACGTCAGCACCACGCCGGCCGTCGCGCTCCAGCGCACGTAGATCTCGTCGCCGAGCGCCGGCGTGTCGAGCTCGGAAATCGCGAGGCTCGACACGTTCGCGATCACCGTCTTGCCCGCGTCGAGCTTCACGTGATACAGCGAGTAGCCGCCCATGTACGCGACGTTGGTGATCTTGCCGTGCGCCCAGTTGAACGCGCCTTCGGGCGGCTTGCGCGTGAGCGCGATCCGCTCGGGGCGCACTGACACCGTGACCGGCATCCCGAGCGGGCCCGTGATCCCGTGGCTCACGTACAGCCGGCTCGGCAGCTCCGGCGATTCGATGTACACGTAATCGGGTTCGTCCTCGACGGTGACGCCTTCGAACAGGTTGGTCGAGCCGATGAACTCGGCCGAGAAGCGGCTGTTCGGATATTCGTAGACTTCGTTCGGCGAGCCGATCTGCACGATCTGCCCTTCGCTCATCACGGCGAGCCGGTTCGCCATCGTCATCGCCTCTTCCTGGTCGTGCGTGACCATGATGCAGGTGACGCCGACCTTGTTCAGGATGTTGACGAGCTCGATCTGCGTGCGCTGGCGGATCTGCTTGTCGAGCGCCGACATCGGCTCGTCGAGCAGCAGCACCTTCGGGCGCTTGACGAGCGAACGCGCGAGCGCGACGCGCTGCTGCTGGCCGCCCGACAGCTGGTGCGGCTTGCGCTTCGCGTACTTGCTCATCTGCACGAGCTCGAGCGCCGCGGCGACGCGCTCCTTCAGCTCCACCTTCGGCGTGCCTTCCTGCTTCAGGCCGTAGGCGACGTTCGATTCGACCGACATGTGCGGGAACAGCGCATACGACTGGAACATCATGTTCACGGGCCGCTTGTACGGCGGCATCTGTGCGAGGTCCTCGCCGTCGATCAGGATCTTGCCCGACGTGACCGTCTCGAGGCCCGCCAGCATGCGCAGCAGCGTCGACTTGCCGGAACCCGAGCTGCCGAGCAGCGCGAACAGCTCACCCTGGCGCACCGTCAGGTTCACGTTGCGCACCACTTCGGTGTCGCCGAATTTCTTGACGACGTCGACGATCTGGACAAAATTCTCGGCGCGCGTATCGGCGCCGGACGAAGGAACGAAGGACGGTGCGCCCGCGACCGGCGCACCCGACTGGCTATTCATGATGTGCTGCTTCTCTCCTGCGTTTGACGAACAAAGCCCCCGGGGACACCAGGGGCTTCATGACTGCTGGCTGACTCCGGCTCGCTTCAGCGGCCCGATTTCAGCTCGGTCCACAGACGCGTCTGCAGACGCTGGATTTCAGGCGGCAGCGGCTTGAGCAGGAACAGCGTCTTCACGACGTCGGCCGGCGGATAGACGGCCGGATCGTTCGCGACGTCGGGCCGCACGTACTTGCGCGACTCGGCGTTCGCGCTCGGGTAGTACACGGCGTTCGTGATCGCCGCGTGCACCTTCGGATCCTCAATGTAGTTGATCCACTGCAGCGCGGCGTCCTTGTTCTTCGCGTCCTTCGGGATCGCCATCACGTCGAACCAGACCGGCGCGCCGCCCTTCGGAATGTAGTACTCGACCTTGTACGGCTTCTTCGCCTCGATCGCGCGATGCTTCGCGATCACGACGTCGCCCGACCAGCCGAATGCGAAGCAGATGTCGCCGCCGACCAGATCGTTGATGTAGCCCGACGAGTTGAACTGCGTGATGTACGGGCGGATCTTCTTCAGCACCTCCATCGCGGCCTTGTAGTCGGCCGGGTTCGTGCTCATCGGATCCTTGCCGATGTAGTGCAGCGCCGCCGCGAACATCTGGTCCGGCGCGTCGAGCACCGACACGCCGCAGGTCTTCAGCTTCGAGATGTTTTCCGGCTTGAACAGGATGTCCCAGTTGTCGAGCGGGACCTTGCCGAGCGCCTGCTGCGCCTTCGTCAGGTTGTATGCGAGACCGGTCGTGCCGTACGCCCAGGGCACCGAGTACTTGTTGCCCGGGTCCGCACCGGCGACGAGCGCCATCAGTTGCGGATCGAGGTACTTGAGGTTCGGCAGCTTCGACTTGTCGAGCGGCGTGAAGATGCCGGCGGCGATCTGCTTGCCCGCGTAGTTGCTGGTCGGCACGACGATGTCGTAGCCCGAGCTGCCCGTCAGCAGCTTCGCCTGCAGCGTGTCGTCGCTGTCGTAATTGTCGTAGCGGACCTTGATGCCCGCCTGCTTCTCGAAGTTCGGGATCGTGTCCTTCGCAATGTAGTCCGACCAGTTATAGACATTGAGCTGCGTATCCTTCGCCGCCGCCGCCGATGCACCCACGCACAGCGCGAGCGCTGCGAACCGGCCCACTACGTTTGCTTTCATCCCGTTCTCCCTCCGGCCGGACCGCTTGTCCGGCTGCCGTCTGCCTCGTCATGGCGGCGCGTTCCGGCACGCCGCCCCTCGAAAACCCCGAACGCTACCACCATTCGCGCTCCGTCACAAAAAAATCATGCCCGTGTCGCGCAAACGGAACAGATTCCCGCCGCCGGCCGCTCGGGCGGCCCGCGCAGCGGGGCGTTCCGGGGGAATTCTATCGGGTAATCGGCGTCTGTCCATCGGGAAAAGAAAGCGGTGGGGAAACCGCGTGCCGCATGCAGCACAAGCGGCCCGCGCGACGCGCGGTGCATGCGGCCGTTTCACCGGGGAAATCGCGACACGGTGCGCCACGCGCCGCGCCCTGTCCGGCACGGCGGGCCAGCCGTCGCCGACGGCGATCCGGCCATCGTCCGGCCGTTCGGCCGACCGGCCGCACCGTCACGGCAACGCGACCGTACGGCACGCTAGCGGCGTCCGCCGGCTGCCCCGTCCCGATGCATTAAAATGACGCCCTGACGATCTCACTGCGCGAACCCTCCCGATGGCCTCCAATCTCCACGACCTGCCCGACAGCCCCTGCATCGGCGTGTGCTCGACCCTCTTCGACGAAGTCTGCAAGGGCTGCGGCCGCACGGCCGGCGAAGTGTCGAACTGGGTGTTCCTGAGCGACGACGAGAAGCGGGCCGTGTGGGAGCGCATTACGCGCGAAGGCACCGCGATGCGCTTCCAGTACGACAAGCTGTAAACCGGCCGCACAAAAAAAGAGCGGCATGCCGACTGCCATGCCGCCAACCCCAACTCTGTTCTTATCCGCGAACCGTTAGAACTTCATCCCGACGCCCACGCCGACGATCAGCGGATCGATGTGCAGCGTGCCGATGCCCTTGTCGCCGAGCGTCGCATCGGTGCTCATCCAGATCTTCTTCACGTCGACGTTCATGAACACCTTCTTCGTCAACTGCACGTCGACGCCGAATTGCAGCGCCGGACCGAAGCTGCTCTTGTTGATCGACACGCCTTCCCCGCCGACGTTGAGCCCGTTGTTGTAGAAGTACGTGTAGTTCAGGCCCGCGCCGACGTACGGACGCACCTTGCCGGCATGGTTGAAGTGGTACTGCAGCAGCAGCGTCGGCGGCAGCACGCCCACGCCGCCGAGATTGCCGAGGCTCGACGTCATCTGGTGCCGCGACGTGCCGAGGATCAGCTCCACGCCCAGGTAGTCGCGGATCATGTAGGTGAAGTCGAGCTCCGGCACGATCGCGTTGTTCACGCCGGTATTGATCGCGCCGAGCGTGTCGCTCGCGCGCTCGTTCGGCTGGATGCTGATCGCGCGCAGGCGGACCAGTACGTCACCCTGGTTGATCCCGTCGCCCGGCGACGCCGCGTGCGACAGCGTGGGCATCGTGACCAGACTCGCCGCGACGGCGGCAGCGGTGACACATGTTCGAATCGTTTTATGCATGGTAAAGACCCCTGAAGAATGCATTCCATTTTCCTCGTAGGGTCTTTTCGTCGTTTTGATATCCGTCAAGCCAGCGTAAACCTCGGACGGTTTGTCGCAGTCGCCGCGGCACGGCCCGTCAGCAGCAGGTCGAGCAGATCGCGCACGCTGCGGATCGCGTTGCCGAACGGCAGCGCTTCGTGGCCGCGGAAGAACAGGCCGTTCGCGACGTCGCCCCGCAACGCGGCCGCGAGCCGCGTGTCGATGCAGAAATGACCGAACTTTTCGATGCCGTCGCGCAGCCCGCAGACGCTCAGGCACTCGAGCGCGGTCGGGCAGCGCTGCCTGAACGCGCCGAGCTTGTCGCGAATGCGCGTTTCGTTGCGCAGGTAACGATCGAGCCACGGTGTCTTCACCGCGCGCGCCGGCAGCCCCGTCACGCTGACGAATTCGACGATGTCGTCGGGCAGCGCGTCGGCCAGTACGCGCTTGAAGTTCGGATGCGCGTCACCTTCCTCCGTCACCGCGAACGGCGTTCCGACCTGCACGCCGTTCGCGCCGGCCGCGAGCGCCGCACGCACCGAGTCGTGACTGTTGATCCCGCCCGCGACGATCAGCGGGATCGTGTCGCGCGCCAGGCCGAGCGACGCCATCACCTGCGCGGCCTCGTCGAGCACGCGCGCGAAATCGAAGCGCGCATCGTGCATGTCGTCGATCTGCGTGACCCCGAGGTGGCCGCCCGCATGCGCGGGATGCTCGATCACCATCGCATCCGGCAGCCGCCCCTTCTTCATCCACTTCTTCAGCACCAGCGCGATCCCGCGGCTGTCCGACAGGATCGGGATCAGCGCGATGTCGCGCCCCTGCGTGAGATCGGGCAGATCGAGCGGCAGGCCCGCGCCCATCACGATCGCGTCCGCGCCTTCGTCGCACGCGACGCGCACGTAGTCCGCATGCGTGCGCACCGCCTTCATCACGTTGACCGCGATCATCCCGCGGCCTTCGCCGTAAGTCTTCGCGAGACGAATCTCGCGCGCGAGCGCGTCGAGGTTCGCGGCCTCGATCGTCGCGCGGTCGGGATTCGCGCGACAGCGCGCGAGCAGGTCCGCGTGGTGGTGACGCAGGTCGATGCTCGCGATCGTGCCGAGCGCGCCTTCGCGCGCGACGCTGCCCGCGAGGCGGTGCGCGGAGATGCCGACGCCCATGCCGCCCTGCACCACGGGCAGCAACGCGCGGCCGCGAATCGTGAGCGGCGGGAAGGAAGTGCGTGCGGTCATCTGAACCTCGTCGAAACATCGGAAATCGGAAACGCGATGATCGACGATCCACCGACGCGCATCTTGACGGCCGTCAATAAAAAAACGGCACGCGAGCGTGCCGTTTCGGGTCAGGCGGGGTGCGACGCTCAGGCCGGATTCGCCGGCTTGAGCTGCATCGACTTGTATTCGAGATACTCTTCGAGCCCGTACACACCGTTCTCGCGGCCGTGCCCCGACTGCTTGTAGCCGCCGAACGGCGCGGCGCTGTTCCACGTGCCGCCGTTGATGTCGACCTGCCCCGTGCGGATGCGGCGCGCGACGCGCATCGCGCGTTCGTCGCTGCCCGCCCACACCGCGCCGCCGAGCCCATAAGGCGAATCGTTCGCGATGCGCACGGCTTCGTCTTCGTCGCGATACGTGATGATCGACAGCACCGGCCCGAAGATTTCTTCCTGCGCGATCGTCGATTTCGGATCGACGCGGCCGAACACCGTCGGCTTCACGAAGAAGCCCTTCGCGAGCCCTTCCGGCAGGCCCGTGCCGCCCGTCACGAGTTCCGCGCCGTCGTCGATCCCGCGCTGGATGTAGGCCTGCACGCGCTGCTGCTGCGCGGCCGATGCGAGTGCGCCGAGGCGCGTCGTTTCCTGGCGCGGGTCGCCCGCGACATACGCTTCGGCCGCCGCCTTCGCGAGCGCGCGCGCCTCGTCGTAGCGCGCTTCCGGCACCAGCATCCGCGTGTGCGCCGAACAGGTCTGGCCCGCGTTCAGGTAGCACGCGTTGACCGTGCCCTTCACCGCCGTCGCGAAATCGGCATCGTCGAGAATCACCGACGCCGACTTGCCGCCCAGTTCGAGCGCGACGCGCTTCACGCCCGCGGCCGCGAGTTCGGCAACGCGCTTGCCGGCGCGCGTCGAACCCGTGAACGACACCATGTCGACGTCCGGATCGGTCGCCAGCACCTCGCCGACGACCGGGCCGTAACCGCATACGAGGTTGAACACGCCCGGCGGCAGGCCCGCTTCGTGAATCGCCTCCGCGAGCATGAACGCGTTGAGCGGCGCGACTTCGGATGGCTTCAGGACGACCGTGCAGCCGGCCGCAAGCGCCGGCGCGACCTTCAGCGTGACCTGGTTGAGCGGGTAGTTCCACGGCGTGATCGCCGCGACGACGCCGACCGGCTCGCGCACCACCAGCGAGTTGCCGACCGTCGCCTCGAATTCGAACGATTCGGCGAGTTTCGCGTACGCCTTCCAGTTGTAGATCGGGCCGCCGACCTGGATCGCACGCGACAGCTTGATCGGCATCCCGACTTCGCCGGTGATCGACTGCGCGAGTTCCTCGCTGCGCGCCTGCAGACGCTCGACGATCTTGCGCAGGTAGCCCGCGCGCGTCGCGGCCGGGGTCGCGGCCCACGCGTCGAACGCCGCGCGCGCCGCGCGGATCGCGTCCTGCGCGTCCGAGGCCGTGCCCTCCGGAATCCGGCCGATCACGGCCTCGGTGCCCGAGTCGATCACGTCGATCGTGCCCGTTCCGGCCGGCTTGCGCCATGCACCGTCGATGTAGAACTGGTTGTAGATTTTCATCGCTTCCTGTCTCCCGGAAAACGGCCATTCTAACGAGTGTGGCGCCGCCCGGCGATGACGCCGGACCAGACCGCGAGCGCCGCCGAACGGTCCGCACGGGCGCCGGCGAGCGGGTGCCGGATACCGGACGCCCGCGGCTGCGGCATCCGCGCCACGCCGGCACGCCACGAGGCCGCACGACGTGGCCCGCATCGTGCTATGTTTTTAGTATCGGCGCCGGCCGCTGCAGGCCGCGCCACCCGGAATCGATGCCTTCGTGAGCGCTGCCATGACCGACGCATCCCATATCCTCGGCTCGCAAGATCGCCTGGAGCTGCTGTGCTGGCTCACCTGCGGCAATCTCGGCGCGTTTTACCTGAACGAAACCTGGCCGGACGCATCGTTCCAGGTGCAGGCCGCACACCGCTGGCTCGACCGCCATCACCGGCAGGCCGACTGGCTCGCGATCGCGAAGCTGGCCGCACTGGCGCAGGACATCGCCAAGCGGCACGCCGACTTCGTCGACGCGTCGTGGGCGCGTGACGCGGTCGAGGAAATCGTCGATACCGACGATCTCGATTACCGGGCGAAACTCGTGCAATGGGTGTACGAAGACTGCTGCAAGGCGCTCGCCGACAAACGGCTCGCGGATTGACACGACGGCACTGGGCGGCGGGCGAGATGATGCGCCTGTTGCGGTCGCGGCGGCTGCCGGCCGGAAACGGCGCCGCCGCGTCGAATCGTCATCGAGGGTGCCGCACCCGACCTGACATTTTCCCTTCAATGGCCGTCGTGCCGATCCGGTAACGGCGAACATCTGCCCGGATACGAAAAAACCCGCCAGGCTTGCACCTGGCGGGCTTCCGGTACATCAGGTCGGGCATGGCCGCCCGGGCAATTACTCCTGCCCCTGACTCGTCAGGAACTCCTCGTAATTCCCGCCGAAGTCGAACAGCGTGCCGTCCGTGCGCACTTCGATGATCCGGTTCGCCAGCCCGCTCACGAATTCGCGGTCGTGCGACACGAAGATCAGCGTGCCTTCGAACTGCTCGAGCGCGATCTGCAGCGACTCGATCGACTCCATGTCCATGTGGTTGGTCGGCTCGTCCATCAGCAGCACGTTGTGGCGGCCGAGCATCAGCTTGCCCCAGATCATGCGGCCCTTCTCGCCGCCCGACAGCACCTTCACCGACTTCTTGATGTCGTCCGACGAGAACAGCAGGCGGCCCAGCGTGCCGCGCACCATCGTTTCGTCGTCGCCGTCCTTGCGGTACTGGTCGATCCAGTCCATCAGCGTGATGTCGTTCGGGAACTCCTCGTACGTATCCTGCGGCATGTAGCCGACATTCGCGTTCTCCGACCACTTCACCGTGCCGTGATCGAGCTGCAGCGCGCCGAGCAGCGAACGCAGCAGCGTCGTCTTGCCCGCGCCGTTCTCGCCGATGATCGCGATGCGCTCGCCCGGCTGCACCGACAGGTTGAAGTTCTGGAAGATCGTGCGCTCGTACTTCTTCGTGATGTCTTCGGCGACCACCGCGACGTTGTGCAGCTTCTTCTCGAACTCGAAGCGGATGAACGGGTTCTGACGCGACGACGGCTTGAATTCCTCGATCTTGATCTTGTCGATCTGCTTCGCGCGGCTCGTTGCCTGGCGGGCCTTCGACTTGTTCGCCGAGAAGCGGCGCACGAAGTCCTGCAGCTCGGCGACGCGTTCCTTCGCGCGCGCGTTCGCCGCGGCCTGGCGCTCGCGCGCCTGTGCCGACGCGAGCATGTAGTCGTCGTAGTTGCCCGGCCAGACCTTCAGCGTGCCGTAGTCCATGTCGGCCATGTGCGTGCACACCGAGTTCAGGAAGTGACGATCGTGCGAGATGATGATCATCGTCGAGTTGTACTCGTTGAGCGTGTGCTCGAGCCAACGGATCGAGTTGATGTCCAGGTTGTTGGTCGGTTCGTCGAGCAGCAGCACGTCCGGCTTCGAGAACAGCGCCTGCGCAAGCAGCACGCGCAGCTTCCAGCCCGGCGCAACGTCGGCCATCGTGCCGTTGTGGAACTTCTCCTCGATGCCGATGCCGAGCAGCAGCGCGCCCGCGCGCGCCTCGGCGTCGTAGCCGCCGTATTCGGCGAACTTGCCTTCGAGCTCGGCCGCGTGCATGTAGTCGTCGTCGGTGGCTTCCGGGTTCGCGTAGATCGCGTCGCGCTCGGTCATCGCGGCCCACATTTCGGTGTGGCCCATCATCACGACGTCGAGCACGCGTACGTCTTCGTACGCGAACTGGTCCTGGCGCAGCTTGCCCAGGCGCACGTTCGGCTCCAGCGCGACGTTGCCGGCGCTCGGCTCGAGGTCGCCGCCCAGGATCTTCATGAAGGTCGACTTGCCGCAGCCGTTCGCGCCGATCAGACCATAGCGGTTGCCCTCGCCGAATTTGACCGAGATATTCTCGAACAAGGGCTTCGGCCCGAATTGCATCGTGATGTTGGCAGTAGAAAGCACGGCAGGTCCCGTAAGAGAGAAATCGACGGAAAACCGTGTATTTTAGCAGGTGTCGGAGAAACTGCCGACCGCACTGTTCCGGCCCCGCCAGCCGGGCCGCCGCGCGCGGCGCCGGCGCCTCCCTTCGGGGCCCCTACTTGCCTTCCTTCACCGCGCGCTTCTGCGCCGCCTTCTCCTTCATTTGCCCGAACAGCTCCGCGCACGGCACGTCGCGGTTGTTGCTCGGCGCGATCAGCGGAACCAGCGCCGCGAACGGGTTGATCAGGCCGAGCCCGACCATCGCGCCGGCGCGCAGCGCGAGCGCGCCCGCGTCGACGCCGACCTTCGGGTTCTTGAACGTGCCCTTCGCATACAGCGGCGAGCGCAGCGAGAAGACCCGGAAACCCTTCGTGTGCGGGTGGATCTTCAGGTCGATCGATTCGTCGCGCAGGTTGACCGGGCCGTCGACGTTGATCAGCGCATCGTCCGTATCGAGCGCGAACACCTTGGGGTCGAGCATCCCGTCGGTCGCGACAAAGTCGATCGCCGCGCAGTTGATGTTCACGTCGCGGGTGCCGAACAGCTTCTCGTAGACGACGTTCGCGACGTTCAGCCCCGCCGCCTCCATCAGCAGCAGGCTGATGCGGCCATCCGTGATGAGCGCCTTCACTTCGCCGGTCGAGGTACCCGCGAGCGCGGCCGGCGAGTTGCCGGTCGCCGACAGCGACGCATCGCCGTTGATCTCGCCGAGCGCGGTCTGCATCACCTTCTGCGTCGGGAACAGCTGCTTGAGCCTCAGGTGACGCGCGGACAGCGTGAAGCGGCCCTTGAGCGGCGTGCGGCTGCCGTCCAGATGCGCGGTGGTCGCGAGCGTGCCGCCCGCGACGCCGAACTTCAGCGGCTCGAGTGTCAGCACGCCGTCCTGCAGCAGAACGTGCGTGTACAGGTCGGTAATCGGCAGCTGCGGGCTCTTGATCAGCTTGCGGCCGGTGAACTTCACGTCCGCGTCGATCGCGCTCCAGCGCTCGGTGCGGAACCTCGAAACCGGCAGCACGCGGTCCGGCGGCTGGCGCGTCGTGTCGCCGCGCTTGGCCTTGCTCGCGGCCGTGTCGGCGCCGATCACCGGCGCGAGGTCGGAGAACTGCAGCAGTTTCGACTCGAGCTCGCCCGACAGCTTCGGCCGCGGCTCGCGCTGCGCCCAGGTGAGCGTACCGCGCAGATCGCTGCCGCCCACGCGGCCGTTGAAGTCCTCGTAGCGGAACGTGCTGGCGTTCTGCTTGATGTTGCCGATCAGCCGCCCTTCGGTCGCATACGGCGGCGTGTCGGGCAGCGTGATGCCGGTAATCTGGTAGAGGTGCGACATCGACGTGCCCTGCAGCCATAACCGCAGGTCGAGCGCCGCGAGATGCATCGGGTCGGTCAGCGTACCGACGATCGCGAGCCGCGTGTCGCCGGCCTTCACGTCGGCCTGCAGCGGGAACGGCTGCGTCGACTTCTCGATCGCCAGCACGCCGCCCACCTTGCCGGTGCCGCTGATCGGCACGTTCTTGTAGCGGCCGTCGACCTTGAGCCCGAACGCATAGGTCGGGCCGGACGGCTTCGCGGGCGCGGCGGCCGCCGACGCACCGGATGCACCTGACGCACCACTCGCGCCGGATGCCGGCGGGGCCGTCGATGCAGAGGAAACCGAAGTAGCCGGAGCGGCGCCGGACACTCCCGACGCCGCAACGGCAGACGCCCCGCTCGCCGCCTGCGGCGCCGACGCACCCGATGCGGCTTCCGCATTCGCCTTCGCGCTCAATTGCGCGGCGCCGTGCTTGCCGACGCGCTGGGCCGATGCCGCACGCGACGTCTGTTCCTGTTCCTTCAGCACGTCGCCGAGCGGAATCGGCTGGCCGAGCGTATCGATCGCGACCGTGAGATCGGCCTTCGTGATCGCATCGCGATACGTGACGATGCCCTTCGCGAACCCGAAGCTGTCGAGCCGCACCTTCCACGGCGACGGTTGCGCGGATTGCTTGAACTGGAAGGTCCACGTATTGCGGCCGTCGGCGAGCCGCTCGAGGTCGACCGCGGGATTGACGACATCGATCGACGGAATGACGATTTCGTGCGCGAGGAGCGGCAGGATGGCGAGATCGAAATGCGCGGCATCGACCGTGGCGAACCTGGGCCCCTTCGCCCAGTCCGGATTGCCGATCTCGAGTTGCGTGGCCGAGAAGCTCGGCCAGGGAACCCATGCGCGCCAGCCGGTCTCGCCGTCCGGGCGACGCCAGCCGACCTTGAGATCGCCGTTGATCGCAAACGAACGGCCAAGCGCGGTACTCACATGTTCGTTGACCCACGGTTTCGCGCGGTTCCAGTCGAACGTGACGATAAAAATGCCGGCGGCCGCGATGATCAGTGCGACGATGCAGACGATCCATGCAGCCGATTTGCCGATGGCTCGGGCTAGCGTCATGGCGATTCCGTTGTTGTTATGCAGAATGTGCACGCCATGTCGGGCCACGTGCGTGAATGAACGAAGCACGACACTGGCGGCTTTTCAATCTGTATTATGACGCACGCTCCGACGACGCCTCGGCGCCATTAACGCTTTTTTTCATTTTCGACATGACAGCCCCGACCGGTCTCATCGATGCGCAGCACATCACGCGCCGCGACGCCAGCAGCGGCAAGACTTTGCTGGCGCCGACCGACTTCAGCCTCGCCGCGGGATCGCGAATTGCTATCACCGGACCATCGGGTTCCGGCAAGAGCGTGCTGCTGCGCGCGCTCGCGCTGCTCGATCCGCTCGACGGCGGTCAGATCCTGTGGCGCGGCAAGCGGATCAGGCGCAATGCGATTCCGCGCTACCGGCGCAGCGTCGCCTACGTGCGCCAGCGACCCGCGCAGATGGACGGCACCGTCGAGGCGCAATTGCGCTATCCGTACTCGCTCGCGATCTATCGCGACGCGACGTTCGACCGTGCGCGCGCCGAAGCGCTCGCGGCCCGCGCCGGTCGCGGCGCCGATTTTCTCGACAAGCGCGCGAGCGAACTGTCGGGCGGCGAAGCGCAGATCGCCGCGCTGCTGCGCGTGCTGCAACTCGACCCCGACGTGCTGCTGCTCGACGAGCCGACGTCCGCGCTCGACCCCGACTCCACGCGCGCGATCGAAGCGCTCGTCGGCGCCTGGTTCGACGCGGCCCCCGATGCGCGCGCCTGCATGTGGATCTCGCACGATCCGGCGCAGGCCGCACGGATCGGTACGACGCGGCTCGTGATGCAGGCCGGCGTGCTGCACGCCGCCGCGAGCACGACGGAGGCGGCACGATGAGCCCGGCACTGCAGGATCTGAGTCTCGTCGACGTCGGCATCGCCGCCGCGCTCGTCGCGGTCAACGGCGCGATCTCCGCGGCGCTGTCGCTCGGCCTCGGGCGCAAGCTCGCGCTCGCCGCCGTGCGCACCGTCGTGCAGCTGCTCGCGATCGGCTACGTGCTCGGCTGGGTGTTCGGCCATCCGCACTGGACCGTCGTGCTGCCGCTGACCGCGTTGATGACGCTGATCGCGGGCTTTGCGGGCGCCGGCCGCGGCAAGCGCACGTATCGCGGACAGCGTGTCGACAGCATCGCGTCCATCTGGTTCAGCAGCTGGTTCGTCGCGGCGATCGGGCTGTTCGTCGTGATCCGCATTCATCCGTGGTACACACCGCAATATGCGATCCCGATCCTCGGAATGATCCTCGGCAATACGCTCACGGGCGTGTCGCTCGGCGTCGAACGGATGATGGAGGAACTGACGGCACGGCGCGACCGCGTCGAGACCGCGCTCGCGCTCGGCGCGACGCGCTGGGAAGCCGCGCAGGACGCCGCGCGCCAGGCCGTGCGTGCGGGCATGCTGCCGACGCTCAACCAGATGGCCGTCGTCGGTGTCGTGAGCCTGCCGGGGATGATGACCGGCCAGGTGCTGGCCGGCCAGTCGCCGCTGCAGGCCGTGCGCTACCAGATCGTGATCATGTTCCTGATCGCCGCGGCGTCCGCGCTCGGCACGGTCGGCGCGGTGCTGATGACGTATCGCCGGCTGTTCTCCGCCGATCACCGCTTTCTCGCATCGCGGCTCGAGGAACGCGCGCATTGACGCGCGGCGCCGCGCCCCGCGCGGCGTGCGGTCAGCGGGCGCTGCGGCGTTTGCCGAGGGCCTGGCGCAACGCGGCCTTGACGTCGGCATCGGGCGCCAGCCCGTCGACCGACGCGACGAGCCGCACCGCGCGTGGTGTCGTCACATAGGCCTGCGCGCCGACATAACCGCCGCTGCCGGCCGAGCGCGTCGTGACGACGAGCGCCTGCGGCGCACGCGCACCGAGGTCGGCCGTGAAGGCGTCGGCGACGGTGCCGTCACGCGCATGCAGCACACCGGTTACGTAGTCGTCCGTATCGAAGCCGGGCGCGGCATGCGCGGTCGAATACACGCGCACCGCATAGCTGCCGGTCGAACACGGCTCGAGTGCGCCGCTCGACACGACGGCGACCTGCTGTCGCGACGGCAGCTCGACTTTCTTCGCGAAGCTGCAATCGTCGGCCGCCTGCGCATGAGTGGCGACGAACGCAGCGGCCGACAGCAGCGCGCGCATGCAATGTTTCATCGGGATGTCGTACGGGGAAGAGGGAGAAGCCCGGGAGGATAGCGCGACATCCGCATCACGTCACGCGCGCCGGGGGGCGAATGGCCGCGCTGTCGGTGCGCACCGGACACGACGCACATCAAACCTCAAACAACGGAAATACGCGAAGCCGCGCGCCACGAAACCGTCACGCGCGGCACTGCCCGGATCACCGGATACGCATCGCGGTTGGTTGCGCACGCACCGGACGTCTTGCCGGCCCGCGCGCACCGCTCAGCGCTTGATCGACACCGTCACTTTCGTGCCGTCGCTCATCGAGACGGACTTCGAGCCGCCATTGGTCGAAATCGACACCCACTTGACCTGGCTCACCGACACGACATCCGGGCACTGCAGCGACTTGCCGCCCGCGCTCACGTTGCGCGTGCCTTTCGGCGCAGCGGCCTGGAAGCTCATCTGCACGTTCGCGATCCCCTTCGCGTCGACCGACGGCGCGAGCCGCACCTGGGTCTGGCGCACCATCGCGCCGTTCGCGTCGCGCGGCAGGTTGTCGGCGTTCGGGCAACCGTCCGGCATCGCGACCGCGCCGCCCGGCGGCACCGACTTCCAGTTGAAGTCGTCCGTTTCGCCCGAGCGGATCTTGCGGGTCTCCTGCGTATTGCCGAAGGTCTTCGAATCGACCTTGACGGTGTATTCGAGCTGCCCTGTCCCGCCGCCCTTCAGGCTGCCCTTGACCGGCGGCGCCGCGAATACGCTCGCGCTGACGCACGCCGCCGCGAACACGGCAGACCACGATGCGGCGACTGACAAGCTGCGTTGGCTCATGCTGACCTCCTTGTAATGCGGCGGCACGCGCGTGCCGCGCGGTTTTCGATGCATGATGCGTTGCCAGTCTACCGCCAAGCGGCATGCAATGCGCCGCAAACGCATCGGGTGTTACCCCGCTTGCGTTCGCGACGCCGCATCCCGTACGCGCGACGCCGGCGCTCGGGAACACGCCGGGCAGACCCAGGTTTTCCGCCCCGAAGGAAGTCCCCTTGGGGGATGCCCATCGGCGCCTGGCGCGAAGCGACGGGTCTGCGGCACTCAGAAGCCGCTCAGCACCAGCTTGCCGATCGCGCGCCCGGCTTCGAGCAGCTGATGCGCGCGCCGCACGTTGGCGGCGTTGATCGTGCCGAGCTGTTCGCCGAGCGTCGTGCGCAGCGTGCCGCCGTCGACGAGCCGCGCCACCTCGCTCAGGATCTTGTGCTGCTCGATCATGTCCGGCGTCTCGAACATCGCACGCGTGAACATGAATTCCCAGTGAAACGCGGCGCTCTTCGCCTTCAGTTGCTCGACCGGAATCGGCTTCTCGTTCTCGACGATCGTGCAAATGCCGCCCTGCGGGCGGATTACTTCCGCCGCGGCAGGGAAATGACGGTCCGTGTCGTTGAAGATCAGCACGTAGTCGACGCTCGGGTGGCCGATTTCACGCAGTTGCGCGGGCAGGTCGCCGAAATGATCGACCACGTCGTCCGCGCCGAGCGAGCGCACCCATTCGGCCGACGCCGGCCGCGACGCGGTCGCGATCACGCGCAGCCCGGCGAGCGTCTTGGCGAGCTGGATCGCGATCGAACCCACCCCGCCCGCGCCGCCGATGATCAGCACCGACTTGCCCGCGTCGGCGCCCTGAGGCGACACGCGCAGCCGGTCGAACAGCGCCTCCCAGGCGGTCAGCGCGGTGAGCGGTAACGCCGCCGACGCCGCGAAATCGAGCGAGCGCGGCTTGAGCGCGGCGATCCGCTCGTCGACCGCGTGGAATTCGCTGTTCGCGCCGGGCCGCGTGATGCTGCCCGCGTAGAACACCTCGTCGCCCGGCCGGAACAGCGTGACCTCGGCACCGACCGCGACGACCGTGCCGGCCGCATCCCAGCCGAGCACGCGCGGCGTCTCCTCGACCTGCGGTTTCGGCGCGCGCACCTTGGTGTCGACCGGGTTCACGGAGATCGCCTCGACCTTCACGAGCAGGTCGCGCGGGCCCGGCACCGGTTGCGGCAGTTCCACGTCGACGAGCGCCTGCGGGTCGTCGATCGGCAGGTAACGGGTCAGTCCAACGGCTTTCATCACGAAACTCCTTCAGGGAAATCGGGCGGGCCGCGGCGCGGCCCCATGCATGCCATCGTAGGCGCCCCGATCATTCGAGAAAACCGCTATATTTCCTGAAACATTTTCAGGAATTTCAGAATAATGACGTCCGATCCGATTGCAGCCCCCGACAAGCCGCTCGACCTGCTCGACGTCGGCCTGTTCGTGCGCGCCGCGCTGCTCGCGAACGTGAGCGCGGCCGGGCGCGAGTTCGGCGTATCGGCCGCGGTCGCGAGCGCGCGCATCGCGCAGCTGGAGCGCCAGCTCGGCGCGCGGTTGCTGCATCGCACCACGCGCCGCATCAGCCTGACGCAGGACGGCGAAGTCTTCATGGCCCGCGCCGAGGCGCTGCTGTCGGCCGCCGATGCCGCGCGCGCCTCGGTCGGCCACGGCCGCAGCGAGCCGTACGGGCGGCTGAAAGTGTCGATGTCGTCGTCGTTCGGCCGCCAGCACGTCGCGCCCGTGATTCCCGCGTTCCTGCGCCGCTACCCGTCCGTGTCGCTCGACTTGCGGCTGTCCGACGAGATCGTCGACCTTGTCGACGACGGCTACGACGTCGCGATCCGCCTCGGCGCGCTGAAGGATTCGACGCTGGTCGCGCGCAGGCTCGCCGCGAACCGGCGCGTGCTGTGCTGCTCGCCCGCGTATCTCGCCGAACACGGCATGCCGCGCCATCCGGCCGACCTCGCGCAGCACGAATGCGTGATCCTCGGCGACCAGCGCGACTGGTCGTTCGTCACGCCGCAAGGCCCGCTCACCGTGCGGGTCGGCGGCCGGCTCGTCGCGAGCAACGGCGAGGCGATCCGCGAAGCGCTCGTCGACGGCTTCGGCATCGCGATCAAGTCGACCTGGGACGTCGGCCCGCTGCTCGCGAGCGGCGCGCTCGTCACCGTGCTCGACGACTACCCGTTCGCGAACGACGTCGCGATCTGGGCCGTCTATCCGAGCCGCGCACACGTGCCGCTGAAGACGCTCGCGTTCATCGCGTTCCTGGCCGAACACTTCGGCGATCCGCCTTACTGGGATCGCGACCGGCAATCGCACGAATAGCCCGAATAGCCCGCACCGTCCGCCAAATCGCCGTGCGTGCGGCACCCGGCACGGCGCCCGCGCCGGTTCCCGGCGGCGATCCGGTCGCGATCGGATACCAACCGGCTACAATGGCGCGTTCGCGACGCAACGGCCCGACGCCGAACGGGGCCCGCGTTCGCAGGCGGCCGCATGCCGGCCGCGCACGCGTTTCATTCGCTTCCAAACATTCCGTCATGACCCACAACCTCGTCATCCAGAGTCTCGCGCCGTTGTCGGACGCGCATCACAAACCGCTGCTCGCGCTGTCGCGCGGCACCCGCATCGTGCAGACCGACGATCACGCGCTGCGCATCGAAAACGCCAACCCCGCGCAGCGTCTCGACATCGACGCGTACTGCGGCACGCATGCGCTCGACTTCGGCTTCGTCGAAGCCGGCCGCACGCTCGGCGAGTTCGGGCTCGTCGTGATGGACATGGACTCGACGCTGATCACGATCGAATGCATCGACGAGATCGCCGATTTCTGCGGGCTGAAGACGCAGGTCGCCGAGATCACCGAGGCGGCGATGCGCGGCGAGATCCGCGATTTCAACGAAAGCCTCACGCGCCGCGTCGCGCTGCTCGCGGGGCTCGACGCGCAGGCGCTCGAGCGCGTGTACGAGGAACGGCTGCAGCTGTCGCCCGGCGCGGAGACGATGCTCGCCGGCGTGAAGGCCGCGGGCCTGAAGACGCTGCTCGTGTCGGGCGGCTTCACGTTCTTCACCGAGCGCCTGAAGGCGCGCCTCGGCCTCGACTTCGCGCACGCGAACACGCTCGAGATCGTCGACGGCAAGCTGACCGGCAAGGTGCTCGGCGAGATCGTCAACGCCGACGTCAAGGCGCGCCTGCTGCGCGACACCTGCGCATCGCTCGGCATCGAGCCGAGCCGCGCGATCGCGATGGGCGACGGCTCGAACGACCTGAAGATGATGGCCGAAGCCGGGCTGTCGGTCGCGTTCCACGCGAAGCCCGTCGTGCGCGATGCGGCCACCGTCGCATTCGACCACGTCGGCCTCGACGGGCTGCTGCGGCTGTTCTGATTTCCGATCCGCGCAAGCCGCCCATGAAAAACGCCCGCGCGATGTTGCATCGCGCGGGCGTTTTGCTGTTCCGCTCGGGGTTCGGTGCTCAGCCGAGCGTGGACTGCATCGCGCGCTCGATATCCGCACGCAGGTCGGCTTCGTCTTCGAGACCGACGTAGAAGCGTACCAGCGTGCCGCGATGCGGCCAGTCCGGGCGCATCGACGCCACGTCGTAAGGCATCGCGAGGCTGCACGCGCCGCCCCAGCTCCAGCCGATCGCGAACAGCTCGAGCGCCTCGACGAAACGATCGATCTTCTCGGCACTGTAGCGCTCGTCGAACACCACCGAGAACAGCCCGCCCGCGCCGGTGAAGTCGCGCATGAACGATGCGTGCCCCGGACAGTCCGGCAGTTGCGGATGCAGCACGGCCGCGATCTCCGGGCGCGCCTTCAGCCACTGCGCGAGCGCGAGCGCGCTCTTGCTGTGCGCATCGAAGCGCACCTGCATGCTCGGGAGGCTGCGCAGCACGAGCGAGCAGTCGTCGACCGACACGCCGATCCCGCAGCGCATCCGGGCGAGCTTCAGTTGCGCCTGCAGCGCCGCGCTCGCGGTGATCGTCGCGCCCATCAGCACGTCGCTGCCGCCCGATTGATACTTGGTCAGCGCCTGCACCGAGATGTCGACGCCATGCTCGAACGGCTTGAACGCGAGCCCGGCCGAATACGTGTTGTCGATCGCGGTGACGATGCCGCGCGCCTGCGCGACCGCCGTGATCGCACGCACGTCGGGCACTTCCATCGTCACCGAGCCCGGCGCCTCGATCCAGATCAGCCGCGTGTTCGGCTGGATCAGGTCGGCGATGCCGGCGCCGACGAGCGGATCGTAGAAGCGCGCGGTGATGCCGAAATCCTTCGCGAGCCAGTTGCCGAGATCGGCGTTCGGCCCGTAGACGTTGTGCGGGATCAACACGTCGTCGCCCGCCTTCACGATCCCGAAATAGACGTTCATGATCGCCGCGAGACCCGACGGCTGCAGCAGCGCATGCGAGCCGCCTTCGATCTCGGCGAGCCGCTGCGCGAGCGCGAGCGACGTCGGGGTCGCATGCAGCCCGTAGCGCCACTGGTTGTCGTTGTGCCAGACCAGCGCGCGCATCGTCGCGAGATCGGGGAACACGACCGTCGATGCACGCTCGACCGGCGGCACGAACGAACGGAAGCCATCCGGGATGTTGTCGTCGGGTTGAACGATGCGGGTCTGGAGTGCGCGCTTCGGAGTGGATGCAGTCATGGCAGGAGGCCCGGAGAAAGGCCGTTCGGTTGCGGAATAGGTCGCTAGGTTAGCCAAAATCGGCGCGGTTGGCCCGGTACAATGCGCGCCGCATGCGCCGAGCCAGCGCGCGCTCAGTCGTCGGCGCGCAGATTGACAACGTTGCCGACCGTCTCGATTTCCTGCACGCGGCCGTCGCGTACCTGCAGCGCCGCGCGTTTGCCCGGCGCCAGGCGCAGCACGACGGGTTGCGGATCCGATTCGTCCGAGTTCATCCGGTCGGCCTTCAGTTCGCCCGTCGCGTCGAAGCGACCGATCCACACGCCCGTGATGTTCGTGCCGTCGTTCGATTCCTCGATCTCGAGCGTGTCGCCGTCGCGATCGCCGGCGAGCAGCACCACCTCGCCCGTGTCCGTGAACTGGTATTCGCCGTGCACGCCCGCCTCGTCCGTCTTCGGGCCGAGATGCACGACGATCGGCCGATCGCCGAGCGTGCCTTCGTAACGCGGCAGGCGGGCGAACTCCGGATTCGGCCGCAGCGGCCGGGCGGGCGCCGCTTCATCCTGCTGCGCGCCCGGCGCGGCAGCCTGTGCCGCGACCACGCCCGGCATCGTGAGGCCCGCCGCCAGCGCGCCGGCCATCACCAGCGCCCGTTGCCATTGCGAATATCGACCCACCTTGTGTTGCTCCTTGCTTCAGATTCGCTCGAAAATCGCGGCGACATGCTGCGCGTCGCCGCTGCACATCGATCGCCACGCGCACGTGGCGACCACCGATGCGCAGGCGCCGAGCGCGGTACGCACACGGCTCGCCAGCCGTTCACGTCGCCCGTCATCCGGGCGTTCGAGTGAACACGTCGCGTCGCCGGCGTGCGAGAGCCGCGTCAGCCCTGCATCAGGCGTTCCACCGCGTCGCGGCGCGGAATCGGTGCGACCGCACCGTAGCCGGTCGTCGACAGTGCCGCCGCCGCGTTCGCATAACGCGCAGCCGCGAACGGATCGTCGCCTGCGACGATCCGCGCAACGAACGCACCGCCGAAGCAGTCGCCCGCGCCCGTCGCGTCGATGGCCTCGACCGCGAAGCCCGGCACCACGCGCCGTTCGTTCGGCGTCGCGACATACGCGCCTTCCTTGCCGAGTTTCAGCGCGACGACCCGCGGCCCGTGCTCGAGCATCGCATCGACGATCGCGTCGCGATCGTTCGCACCGGTGAGCGCCGTGACGTCGTCCCAGCTCGGCAGGCAGATGTCCGTCTGGCGCAGCGCTTCGCGCATCACCGCGCGGGCGCGCGGCAGCGGCCACAGCTTCAGGCGCAGGTTCGTGTCGAAGCTGACCTGCGCGCCGTTGCTGCGCGCGTGGTCGATCGCCGCGAACGCGGCGTCGCACGCGGCCGTGCCGATCGCGAGGCTGATGCCGGACAGGTGCACGGCCCGCGCCGCGGCCAGCGCATCGAGCGGCAGATCGGCCACCGCGTAGCGGCTCGCCGCGGAACCCGCGCGCAGATAGTCGAACTGGTGGCCGTCAGCGCCGTGCGTGACGAAATACACGCCGGTCGGCGCCGTGCGGTCGATCCGCACGTACGTCGTATCGACGTGCTCCGCCGCCCACATCTCGGTCAGCAGGCGGCCGAACGGATCGTCGCCGATCGCCGACACGAAGCCCGTCGACGCGCCCTGGCGCGCCGCGGCGATGCAGAAGTTCGACGTGTCGCCGCCGAAGCCTTGCAGGAACTCCGGCCGACCCGGCTGCGACTGGTTGAATTCGATCATCGCCTCGCCGAGCGCGAGGATCTGCGGCAGTGCGGCGGTCATCGCTTAAACCTCGCCCCACAGGTCGTGGCCGTCCGCGCCCGTGATCTTCACCGACACGAAATCGCCGACCTTGTAGCGCTTCGACGCCTTGGTCGCCGGCTCGACGTAGACGACGCCGTCGATCTCCGGCGCATCCGCCGCCGTGCGGCCGATGCCGCCTTCCTCGCCGACTTCGTCGATCAGCACCTTGAGGGTCTTGCCGACCTTGCGCTGGATGCGCCGCGCCGACACTTCCTCGGCGACTTCCATGAAGCGCGCGCGGCGTTCTTCGCGCACCTCGTCCGGCAGCGCGCCGTCGAGTTCGTTCGCGGTCGCGCCTTCGACCGGCGAATACGCAAAGCAGCCGACGCGATCGAGTTCCGCCTCGCGGATGAAGTCGAGCAGCGTTTCGAACTGTTCTTCCGTCTCGCCGGGGAAGCCGGCGATGAACGTGCTGCGGATCGTCAGGTCCGGGCAGATCTCGCGCCACTTCTGCACGCGCTCGAGCACCTTCTCGGCGTTCGCCGGGCGCTTCATGCGCTTCAGCACGTCCGGATGCGCGTGCTGGAACGGCACGTCGAGATACGGCAGCACGTGGCCCTTGAACGGGCCTTCGGCCATCAGCGGAATGACTTCGTCGACGCTCGGATACGGGTACACGTAGTGCAGGCGCACCCATGCGCCGTACTGCGCGGCGAGTTCGCCGAGCGCGGCGACCAGGTCGGTCATGCGCGTCTTGATCGGCTTGCCGTTCCAGAAGCCGGTGCGGTACTTCACGTCGACGCCGTATGCGCTCGTGTCCTGCGAGATCACGAGCAGTTCCTTCACGCCGGACTTGAAGAGGTTCTCGGCTTCGAGCATCACTTCGGCGACCGGGCGCGACACGAGGTCGCCGCGCATCGACGGGATGATGCAGAACGTGCAACGGTGGTTGCAGCCTTCGGAAATCTTCAGGTATGCGTAGTGACGCGGCGTGAGCTTGATGCCGGCCGCCGGCACCAGGTCGGTGAACGGGTCGTGCGGCTTCGGCAGGTGCGAATGCACGGCCTGCATCACTTCGCCCACCGCGTGCGGGCCGGTGACGGCGAGCACCTTCGGGTGGACTTCCTCGATCAGGTTCGAGCCGCTCGCGCTCGACTTCGCGCCGAGGCAGCCGGTGACGATCACCTTGCCGTTCTCGGTCAGCGCTTCGCCGATCGCGTCGAGGCTTTCCTGCACGGCTTCGTCGATGAAGCCGCAGGTGTTGACGACGACGAGGTCGGCGCCGTCGTAGGTGCCGGAGATTTCATAACCTTCGGCACGCAGCTGCGTGATGATTTGTTCTGAGTCGACGAGGGCTTTCGGGCACCCGAGCGACACGAAGCCTACTTTGGGGGACTGGGACATCTGGAATGTGGGGGCGTGGCGGCAAAAGCGTGAGTTTACAGCTATTTATGGGTCAGCGAGGCAAAACCGGCGGACGGAGTGCCGTGGATGGCACCCCAATATGCGGCGCGCGCGGGCGCATCGAGCCGCCACGGACGATTGATCCAACCCTTTCATGCCTCCGGTGATGATCCAACGGCCCCGATCATCCCCGCGCCACCGCCCAGTAATCGCCCCAGCGCCGCCCCGCCGCTATGCGAAAATCGCGGCATCCACTTCCTACCCAACGGGGTTCGCATGACCACCCACATCACGATCGAATTCACCGAGCACGCCGCCGAAACCATCGGCGAGCAGACCAGCACCAGCTTTTCCTATGACCAGGGCGCCCACGTACCGCAGCCTGGCGACTTCGTCGAGCTCGAGAATTCGCCGCAGACGTTTCTCGTGATCGGCCGCGTGTTTTCGCTGAAGGCCAACTACTGTGCGGTGAAGCTCGTACTCGATCTGCCTCCGGCCGACGATCATCAGGACTTCGATCCGGCGCTTTGAGCGATACGGGCGAACTGCTCCCGCTTTGCAGCAAGGTGCCGTTGCACGGACCCGACGCAACGGCACCGGCCCTGACCGGCACGAGCGCGCGCCGAACAGGCGCAACACCAGCCGCGCTTGTCTTGAGTATCTGGAATTCGATCGACCGGAAGACGGTCATGCCCGCCCCGCGCAGGGGCACAGGCATCTGGTGCCGACGATCAGGAACGACCGACGGCGACATCAAGCGGCGGCGGGCCGCCAACCACCGTCGCGCCCGAGCACACGATCAGTTTGATTTCACCGCCACACGTCGCGGCGCCGACCGTCCGGCGGCGCATGCCGCCGCGGCCAGCCTGCCGCGACATCGTTACTTCTTCTCCGGCTCCGGCGTGCCCGGTTGCTTGAACGGGAACGTGCTGAACATCGACTTCGCCTGATTCTGCATCTGCTCCTGCATCTGCACGAACATGTTCTTCGACTGCTCGATGTAGCTCGTCATCATCCCTTGCATCATCGGCGCCTGCATGTTCATGAACTGCGACCAGACTTCCGGATTCATCGCGTTGCCTTCGTACAGGTTCTTCGATTGATCCGCGAGCTTGTTCTGGATGTCGATGAACGCCTGGATGTTCTTTTCCAGGTACGTGCCCATCATGCCCTGCATCGCATGACCGTAGAATCGGATGATCTGCGACAGCATCGACGACGAGAACATCGGCACGCCGCCGCTCTCTTCCTCGAGGATGATCTGCAGCAGGATGCTGCGCGTCAGGTCTTCGTTGGATTTCGCATCGACGACCTTGAAGTCCTCCTGTTCCAGCACGAGCTGCTTGACGTCGGTCAGCGTGATGTACGTGCTCGTCTCGGTATCGTAGAGCCGGCGGTTCGGGTACTTCTTGATGAGCCGCTCGGCCGTTTTCTTTGTAGTAGTCATGTAACGCCTTTGGGTGCAGCGTAGCGCAAGTGACAAATCCCCGCCTCCCGGATCCGGGAGGCGGGGGCCTTCGGAAACGCCAGGCTGCACGGCCGGTCCGGCCTGCGCAGCCCGGACGTTCAGCCCATGTGCAGGCCGCCGTTCAGCGAGAAGTCGGCGCCGGTCGCGAAGCCGGAATCGTTCGATGCGAGCCACGCGACGATCGAGCCGATTTCCTCCGGCGCACCGAGACGCCGCACCGGAATCGTCGCGACGATCTTCTCGAGCACGTCCGGACGGATCGCCTTCACCATGTCGGTGCCGATGTAGCCGGGCGACACGGTGTTGACCGTCACGCCCTTCGTCGCGACTTCCTGCGCGAGCGACATCGTGAAACCGTGGATGCCGGCCTTCGCGGTCGAGTAGTTCGTCTGGCCGAATTGCCCCTTCTGGCCGTTCACCGACGAGATGTTGATGATCCGGCCCCAGCCGCGCTCGACCATCCCGTCGATCACCTGCTTCGTCACGTTGAACAGGCTCGTCAGGTTGGTGTCGATCACGGCCGTCCAGTCTTCATGCGTCATCTTGCGGAACACGACGTCGCGCGTGATGCCCGCGTTGTTGACCAGCACGTCGATCTCGCCGACTTCAGCCTTGACCTTGTCGAACGCTGCCTTGGTCGAGTCCCAGTCGCCGACGTTGCCTTCCGACGCGATGAAATCGTAGCCGAGCGCCTTCTGGTCCTCGAGCCACTTCACCCGACGCGGCGAGTTCGGGCCGCAACCCGCGACCACCTTGAAGCCGTCTTTCGACAGACGCTGGCAGATGCTGGTGCCGATGCCGCCCATCCCGCCCGTTACGTACGCAATTCGCTGAGACATAAATCTCACTCCATTTTTTGGTTTCGAGAGCCGCCGGAGGCCCCTCTGACTTCACGTGGCACCGGCCGAAGCCGCAATCGGTCGGCGCCCGGATTGGTTTGGCAGTGACGGACGACCGGTTACGGACGCTCGACCGCGAGCGCGACGCCCATCCCGCCGCCGATGCACAGCGACGCCAGCCCGCGCTTCGCATCGCGCTTGGC